>JAYVWD010000053.1:0-5106 GCA_043786345.1 Pseudomonadota bacterium | reverse complement strand
GTCGCCGACGATATGCTCGGCTGTCACGACGACGGCGAGATCCAGGGCGTCGTGGGCAACGTCTACAAGCTTCCGGCCAACACCTCGAGGCTCCCCGACCTGGACAAGATGACGCCCGTCGACAACGTCGTCACGTCGAACATCGACGTGCCTGACCGCGACTTCATGGCGGGGTTCCCCGGCGTGAAGGACCTGGTCGAGTGGTTCGCGATCAAGTTCCGCAGCCAGATCATCATCCCGGCCGCCGCCGCGTGTATGTTCAAGGTCGCATCCGACGACGGCGCCAACGTCTACCTCGACGGCGCCAAGATCATCGATAACGACGGCGTCCATGCCGTCCAGTCGAAGGCGAGCGCCGCGCTAAGCCTCGCCAAGGGCAACCACGACTTCCGCGTCGACTGGTATCAGGGCCCCCGCGTCCGCATCGCCCTCCAGCTCTACTGGAAGTGCGGCGACGCGTCCGCCTTCACCATCGTGCCTCAGGGTGCCTTCGTGCGGCCTCTGCAGTGATCCCCTAGTGGAACTGGGATCCGGGGCGGGCTCCTTCGGGAGCCCGCCCTTTCCTTTTCGGCCTTCGCGAGGTAAGGGACTAACAGGACCCCTTTTGACCACGCTGACCGGAGGCTTCCCGATGCGCAAGATTTATGCCTTTATTTTCAGTCTCTTCGCCCTAAGTGCGGCCGGGGCCGCGCGTGCCGACACGCCGCAACCGCCGCTCGTCCGCGGCACCTACTGTAGCGCCTCGACCACCGACGGCGCTTGGGCCTTCACCTGGAGCTATGCGGACGTGTTCTCGACCTGCAACCTCGTGCGCAACGCCCTCGCGCAGCGCACCGCGGCGCCGATCCAACGCTGGACGCGCGGCTACTTCTGGGGCGACGCCCTCAACGACGTCTACACCTCGTGCTGGGGCGGCAACAGCGCGGTCCGCGGCTTCGGCGCCCAGGCCCTGCAGGGCGCGTTCAACTACGCGAACTACTACAACGGGCGCGGCTGTACGTTCACGATCAACTGAAAGTCTGTCGATAAATGGCCGTCTGCGTCGTTGCCGACCATCGCCGAAATCCTGCCTTACGCGACGTAAACTCCGGTTTCGGCTCCGGCCGGCGCCTAGCATCCGACCATTTCTCGACAGACTTTGAGCGAGCCTAAGGCCTAAAACGCCAGCGACAAGGTCAGCGGCACGTCGAGCCCGATGGGGCTCTTCCGGTGATTCACGCCGCCGACCAGGTCGGCCTCCTGGTTGCGGTCGCCCGGCAGGGATGAAGGGAGCGCGAGCCGCGTGACCTTCTCCTTGCCGAACGGGGCGACCGGCACGACCAGGCCGAGGCCGAGCGACGCCGTGGAGCCGCCCTGCCCGAAGCGCAGGGCCGCGGCGAAATCGAGGCGGATCCCGACCGTGTTGAGCGTCGACAGGTAGTCGACCAGGCGGGTGCGCGCGCCGGTATCGTCGCGCTTGGTGTCGACGCGCAGCCGGACCTGGCTCGCGTCGAGCTCGATGCCCTGCCCGAGGATGAACTCGACCGGCGGGCCGCCCAGGTGCTCGGTGATCGTGAGGGGCACCCCGAACGAGAGCGCCGTGATCTTCGTCGCGGCGCCGACGCGCGGGTCGGCGGCGTCGTAGTCGGTGATGCGGGCGAACTCCTCCACGTTGCGGTAGACGAGGCCGAGCTCGATCCCGACGACCGCGGTCAGCGGCGAGGCCAGCGCCAGGCGCGCGCCCGCGGGCGCCTGCTTGATCGTCTTCTCCTTCCTCCAGACCGGTCCGGCGCCGGGCGTGCGGCCCGTCATGTCCCACGAGATGGCATCGTAGTTGAACGGCAGGAGCGCCCCGAAAACGTAGCCGAGCGAGATCAGGGAGTAACCCGGACGCCCGGCGTCCCGCGCGGCCGGCGGGGGCGGCGCCTTCTGGATCGCCGCCCGCGCCAGCAGGCCCTTCTTCATCCGGGGGATCGAGGGCTTCGGGATCTGAACCGCGACCTGCCCTTTCTTGATGCCCGTCACCGGGAAGCAGCCGATGACCTTGCCGTCCTTTTCATAAAAGCAGAGCGGCCGACCGAGCCCGAGGCCCTGGTCGCTGCCGCCGTTGACGACGACCTGGCGCTTGGCCTTGTTGACCGAGAGGACCTCGAAGTCCTTGCCGGCGGCGGCGTCGCGTGGGAGGGTCGGCGTATCCTGGGCGCGCGCCGGAGGCGCGCCGGTCAGAACGGCGACGAGGAGCGTCAACAGGAATCGCGCAATAAAACGCATGGGCCCGCATTTTGTGGTTTATACCGAGTCTAACAGAGTCCGGGGCCGGATCAGACCGGACCGCGACGGGCGCGCGGCGACGCATTTGAGCCGGCGCCAAAGACGGGAGGATTCGTCCATGAAAACCGCCGCGCTCGCCGCACCCGCCCCCGGCGCGCCGCTCGTGCCGATCGAGCAGGACCTGGGCCCGCTCGCGCCCGACGACGTCGAGATCGCCGTCGAGGCCTGTGCCCTCTGCCACTCGGACCTCCACATGATCGACAACGACTGGGGCATCAGCCGCTACCCGCTCGTCCCGGGCCACGAGGTCGTGGGCCGCGTCGTCGCGCGCGGCGACCGCGTCCGCGCCCTCGAGCTCGGAGAGCGCGTCGGCATCGGCTGGCAGTGCGGCTCCTGCCACCGCTGCGACGCCTGCGTCGCCGGCAACGAGCAGCACTGCACCGGCGGCAAGCGGCGCACCTGCGTCGATCAGCCCGGCGGGCTCGCGGCGCGGGTGCGGGCCGAGGGGCGCTTTGCCCTCGCGATCCCGCCGGAGCTCACGCCGGTGGAAGCGGCGCCGCTCTTTTGCGCCGGGCTGACGGTGTACTCGCCGCTCCTGCGCCACATCAAACGGCACGGCGCCCGCGTCGGCGTCGTCGGCCTCGGCGGGCTCGGTCACCTCGCGGTGCAGATCGCGAAGGCGATGGACGGCTGGGTCGCCGCCTTCGACCCGGTAGAAGGGAAAAAGGCCGAGGCGCTCGGGATTCTGGGCGCGGATGCGTTCAATCCCGACACCGGCGGGCTGGACCTGATCGTCACGACGACCTCGGCCGACCTCGACTGGAACGCCTGGATGGCCCGGCTGGCCGTCGGCGGGACGCTTTGTATCCTCGGGGTTCCGCGGCTGCCGCTCTCGATCCATCCGGATCACCTGCTCGACGGGATGAAGGGCGTGACGGGAAGCATCATCGGGTCGCCGCGGGAGATGAGGGCGCTCCTGGCGCTGGCGGTGGCGCGGGGGATCAGGCCGATGACGGAGGTGCTGCCGTTTGCGGAGGGGCCGAAGGCGGTGGAGAAAGTGAGGAGGGGGGAGGCGCGGTATAGGATGGTCATGACGAGGGCGGGGATCTGAAGAGGACGGTCGGGAAAATCACTGGGCGGCTGCGAGGACGATGAGCGGTCACGCCCAACGTCGACGCCCCCGCACTACGGCCTATCTCCTCAGCCGCCAAGCTCCGGACCCACATACTTCGAAGCCGGCCGGATCAACCGCCCGACCCGCACCTGCTCGTCGAAGTGCGCGCACCACCCCGCCGCCCGCGCCGCCGCAAAAACCGGGCTGAACAGCTCGCGCGGCAGGCCGACCGCGTCGAGCAGGACCGCCGTGTAAAATTCGACGTTCGCGTGCAACGGCCGCGTCGGGTGCCGCTCGCGGAGGATGCCGGTCGCGGCGGCCTCGACGGCGCGGGCGAGCGCCAGCCGGCCGGAAACCGCGCGGCCTTGCGCAAAGGCGCGCGTCGCCACCTCCAGCACGGCGGCGCGCGGGTCGCGGACGCGGTAGATCCGGTGTCCCATTCCCATGATGCGGCGGCCGGCGGCGAGCTCGGCCTCGATCCAGGCGGCGGCGTTCTCCGGGGCGCCGATGGCGTCGAGCATCGCGAGGACGGGGCCCGGGGCGCCGCCGTGGAGCGGGCCCTTGAGCGCGCAAACGCCGGCGGTGACGGCCGAGACCAGGTCGGAGCCGGTCGAGGCGACGACGCGGGCCGCGAAGGTCGAGGCGTTCATGCCGTGATCCGAGACCGTTACGAGGTAGGTGTCCAGCGCGCGGATCGCGGCGACCGACGGCGGCTCGCCCGTCACCATGCGCAGGAGGTCGGCCGCGTGGGAAAGGGCGGGGTCGGGCTCGAGCGGCGCCTTTTTCTGGCGGAGGCGCCACCAGGCCGCCGCCGCGACGCCGACCGCCGCCGTGACCGCGGCCTTCGGGTCTTGGGCGTCCTCCGGGGCCAGCTGGAGGCTCGCGACCGCGGCGCGCACCGCGTCCATGCCGTCCGCGGCGGACTCAAGCGCCGGCACCACGACGAGCTGCGCGAAGTAGCGGGCGCGCATGCCGCCGAGGGCCGGCGGCGGCGTGCCCCAGAGCAGGCCGCAGATGACCTCGAACGTCGCCTCGCGGGCGACGCGCTCGACGTCCCGGCCGCGGAGGGTGAGGCGCCCGGCCTCCCCGTCCACGTCGCTGAGCTCGGTGTGCGCGAATACGACCTCGTCCAGGCCCGAGGCGGTGGCGGCAGACTTTGGTGGGGTGGCTTGCATACGGCGGTCTCCTTTTCTCGTTGGACCAGCCCAATCATCGGCGTAAGATACATATTGATCAATCTTGATTCATTGATCAATATATTGACGGGACGCCGCCTTTGCCTGCCAAGATCTCAAAATCAAAGAGGAATCCCGAGCCCGCCGCGGCGCTCGACCAGGCGCTGCTGACGGCGGTCCAGGCCTGCGCTTACCTGAGCGTCAAGCCCCAGACCCTTTATGCCTACGTCAGCCGCGGCTGGCTCAAGACCGAGCCGGGCGCGACGCCGCGCCAGCGGCTCTATGCGAAGGCCGACCTCGAGGCCCTGAAGGCGCGCCAGCGCGCGCGCGGGGGCCACGGCGCGGCCGCGGCCTCGGCCCTGCGCTGGGGCGAGCCGGTGCTCGACACGGCGATCTCCGAGATCCGCGAGGGCCTGATCTCGTACCGCGGCCACGACCTCGCGACGCTGCTCGCGCGCGGCACGCCGTTCGAGCGCGTGGCGGAGCTCCTCTGGTCGGGCGTGCTTCCGGACGAGGCCCCGGCGTGGCCGCCCGGCCGCGCGGCCCGGCATGACGCACGGCGGCTCG
>JAYVWD010000052.1:0-9642 GCA_043786345.1 Pseudomonadota bacterium | reverse complement strand
GCGACCAGGCGCGCAGGTAGTCGTGCAGCGCCTCCTCGTAGCGCGCCGGATAGATCACCGTCGCCGGCGCCTGTCCGAGGAGGTTCCGCGACGACAGGTAGGGGATGAGGCCGGCGGCGTGATCGGCATGGAAGTGCGTCAGCGCCAGGAACGGCGAGCTGGTGAACTCGAACGGGTGGTTGCCGTGGTCGAGCAGGAGCCGCCACTCGGGGATCCGAAAATAAGTCTGCACGCCGGCGCGCGAGTACCCGTCCACGGTGAACCGCTCGCAGGCGAGCGAGAGCACCGGCGCGTTGCCGTAGGCCAGATCCGTGCTCGGCGTCGGCCGCGTGATCAGTGCGTCTTCGTCCATAGCGCCAAGGTTCCCGTGCCGATGCGTTCTTCCTGCTCGACCACGTATCCGTCCGGAAAGTCGCCGCCATACCCGAAATATACCGCGGCGCGGGCGCCGACCGGCATCGCTTCCAGCTTCGCCTTCGTCGCCGCAAGGTTCGCCAGGAAGACCGCGCGCTCCGCGCCGCACGACCGCACGCGGCCCTTGCCGAGCGCGATGTCCTCGGCGAATGGGTTGTACAGGTAGAGCCCGTCGAAGGCGCGCCAGTCGGTCGCCAGGACGTCGCCGGCCAGGAACTTCACGCGCGCGGCGTTGTGGGCGCGCGCCAGGCCTTTGGCTTCGTCGACGAGCGCCGGATGCCGCTCGACGCCGCAGAAGTGCCCGGACGTCCGCGCCGCGCCGACGAAGCAAAACTTCCCGACCCCGGCGCCGACGTCGAGGATGCGCGCGCCCGCCTTCCCCTCGGTCAGAAAAAACGCGGCCTGCGCGGCCACGGCCACGGGCGTCCAATGGGTCCGCGAAAGCTTGCGCGCCTCTTTCGAGAAGAACAGGTCGAAGTCCCGGTCGGTCTCCGCGTCGAGCGTCACGCCGGCTTCGACGTGAGCCCGGTCACGCTGCGCACGAACGCCTCGAGGTTCTCCTGGAGCCGCTCGATCCGGCGGCCCGCTCCGATGGTCTCGCCCATCCGGTAGATGAACTTGAGGCCGCGCGCGCCCTCGCTGCACTCGAAATTGCCACAAATATTGAGGCCATAGGCCGTCCGCGGGCGCGCCCAGGTGTCGACCATCGCCATCACCGAGCCGACGTCGCGGTCGACCCCGCAGCAGAGGTCGCACATACCGCGCCGCATCCCGGAACCGAGCCGAAGCACGAGGCCGACGTTGCGCTCGGGCAACGCGGTCACGAGGAAAGCCTTACTCTCGGATGGATGACGCCAGCCGAGGTAGTCCCGGTCGTCCCAGGCGACCCAGGCCAGGTCGGGCGCGGAGACTGCGGGGCGGTCGATCGGGTCGAACGCGTCCAGGACGTCCTGCAGGGTGAGCTTTTTCATCGCGAGGGATCCTCCTGTCGCGATTATCGCTCAGTCGGCGCGAGAGTGCACCTCAGACCTCGGTCAGGCGAACAAGCCGCTAAGGGCCTCCAATTTTCCGTGCAGGGTCGCGGCCATCCTGTCGCCGAGCTTCTCACCGAATTTCTCGATCATCCCGCCTTTTTCGACGAGGCTCGCCGCCCCCCGTTTGCGCAGGTACCAGGCGGTGACGCCGACGACGCCGATCGTCGTGATCACCGAGGCGACCGTGACCGGGTGCTCCCTCGCGGCCCGGACGGCGGACCGGGGGCGCATGGGCTCCGTATCGCGCTTCGAGATGTGGTTCACGACGCCGCCCACCCGGCGCTTCGGGGCGTTCAACGCCACGTCGGCCTGGCTCACGATCCCGACGCATTTGCCGCCGCCGTCGACGACGACGACCCGGCGGATCTTATTGCCTTCCATCATGCAGACGCAGGCGTCGAAGTCGGCGTCCTGCGAGACCGAGACGCACGGCCGCGACATGACGTCGCCCGCGGTGAGGTCCTTGGCGTCCTTGCCGGCGGCGAGCGTCCGCAGGACGATGTCGCGGTCCGAGACGATGCCGATCGGCCGGCCGCCGTCCTCGACGACCGGGATCGCCCCACAGTCGTGCTCGGCCATCAGCCGGGCGACGGCGCTGAGCGAGCTGCCCTTGGTGCAGCTCGCGATTTTGCTGCTCATGACGTTGGAAACCTGCATGTCCTCGTCCTCCCTCAACGGTGGTGATGCTCTGGAAACGGATTGCGGAGTCCGATGTTCACGGCGGCGACGCCGTAGACCGCGAGCACGTCGTCTTCAATGCCGCGGCAGGCGCGCCGGTCCCCGACTTCGCCCGACAGGGTGACGACGCCGTCGGTCACCTCGATCCGGAGCGCGGCGGCGTCGATGCCGCGCTGCGCCGTCAACCGTTCGGCGACGTCCAGAAGAATCCGGACGTCGGACCGGCGGTAACTGCTTGGGCCGCGGCCCACTCGTCCGTCATTGCCGAAACGGCTGAAATTCTCGGGCGAAGTCCCCGTATACTCGGTCAGGATCAGCACCGGCAGGTACGTGTCGTCGATGTCCCCGCGTTCATCCTGGCTCATCCTGGCGCCCCCTTCGGGGGAGCTTAAGCAATAATTGTGCTAGGATTCGGGGCGTTGACTCAGCGCCGCATGGCCATGATCACCAGCCGCCTTGCTCCGGAGCGTGATGCGCGTGATCTCCGCGGTGGACCCGAGCCGCATCGGCGGCCCCCAGTACCCGGTGCCGGCGCTCACATAGAGCTGCGAACCGCCGTCCCGCACGAGACCCGCGAGGACCGGCTGGTCGAGCTTGACGAGGTAGTTGAACGGCCAGATCTGCCCCGCGTGCGTGTGCCCCGACAGCACGAGCCCGACGCCGGCCTTCACCGCGGCGGGAAACATCTTCGGCTGATGGGCCATCAGCACGACCGCGCTGTCCGGCGCGATGCCGGCGAGGGCCTTGGCGAGGTCCGGACCGTGCCCCACCCGCATCCGGCCCATCAGGTCGTCGATGCCCACGAGGTAAAATCCCGGGGCGATCTCGACACCCTCGTTGCGCAGGACGCGCACGCCGAGCTTCGTCACCGCCGCGAGCCAGGACTCCACGTCGTTGTAGTACTCGTGGTTGCCGGTGACGAAGAAGGCGCCGTGCTTCGCCTTGATTTGACCCAAGGGCTCGATCGCGGCCTGCAGCTCGTGCACCGGGCCGTCCGCAAGATCGCCCGTGATGCAAACGGCGTCCGGCTTTAGCTCGTTGACCTGCGCCACCATCGCGTCCATGAAGCGGCGCCCGATGGTCGGGCCGACGTGGATGTCGGTGAGCTGCACGATGACGAAGCCGTCGAGCGCCTTCGGCAAATGCTCGAGCGTCACGTCGACCGCCCGAACCTTCACGGAGCGCGCCCGCACGATGGCGATGAGCGTCAGGCTCGCCGCCAGGATCGCCGCCGCGGCTTCGAGGTACCGCACGCGCTCGAGCAGCGCCGTTGCATCCGGCGCCGTGCCGCCGAGCGACAGCCCGATCTTGAGCACGTCCACCGCCCCCAGCGTGACGAGCAGCAGCAGCAAGGTCCCCATCCAGATGAAAGCCGGCCAGGCGAGCAAGCGCCCGAGCCGCGGCGCCGCCCGCACCGCGATCATCGACAGGGGCTGCGAAACCAGCAGCACGATGAGCGCGATCGTCGCCACCACGGCAAAGGGCGCGGGCATGGCGGTGTCGTGCACCAGCCGGAGCCAGATGTAGTAATGGACGGCGAAAAACAGCGAGAGAATGACGGTTATGGCGGGGACGATGCCGAAACGTCGCAAGAAAACCCCTGGGAAATCAGGGCTGTGCCGGTCCCAGCGTCATCAGGTAGTCGGCCGCCGACCGGCCGATACCGGCAGCCCCCACCTGCTCAGGATAGAGGTGCTTGGCCGAGACCGCCAGCAGGTACTCCCAAACATCCTCCCAGGTCCTGACTTGGGCGAGGCAGGGCTCGAGCGCGAGGTAAATGACCGCGCCCGCCAGGAAAGCCGGCGGGGCGCAATCGATTTCACTTGCGGTCGGACCGGCCGACGCGTCCGGTTCCGCAGGTACGGCACGAGGCGGCCCAGGCTAACGCTGGACTGCCCGTCGGGGCGCTTCGTGGTGATGGCCGTCGCGAGCCGGTCCGCGGTATTGAACGGGCGGAACAGGTCCACGCTCCAGCCGGCGGCGTAGCGCGTGCGCGTACGGATCTCGAAGACGCGGTCCTGGCCGTTCGGCAGCTTCGTGATCATCAGCTCGCCGAGGGTCGTGCCGAACGGGAAGAGCCAGCGGTACCGCGAGAAGTTGTTCGAGCGCCAATAAGCGACGGGAACGACGCGATTCGCCGCGTCTTTCGGCGGGGACCAGAAGTTGACGACGGACATGCCGACGGCGCGGTCGGAGGCGCCCGTGTGGCCGAACGGGAAATTGAAGTGCCCGCGGTCCTCGAACAGGCGCGCGTGCCCGCCCGGGACGGCCAGGTCGATCAGGATCGACTCGATCGTGTTCGGACGGAAGCCGACGGGGTCGCCCATCGAGTCCTGGTAGCCCGGGATGAGCGCGGCGCGGTCGTACCACATGGTCGTGTCGCCGCGCAGGATCGCGGCGAGGCGCTGGTCCGCGACCGGCGGCACCATGGCTTTGAAACCCGCGGCACGCGCCGGCGGCATGATGTCGACGAAGTCCTGGCGGACTAGGTTCGGCCGGTCGGCGAGCTGGGCGCCCTTATCTTTCGCGCCGCCGCACGCGGCCAGCGCTGAAAAGGTGACCAACGCGCCGATGGCGCGCCAAACGATCACTCTCATGAGTCCCCCAAACTTATTTATGGTTTCTGATGAGGAGGGTAACAAATGGATGATTTGAGAGACAGTCGGTACCGCGATCCGACGGTCCGATGGCGGCGCGCGCTACCAAAGCGGGTGATATTGTGGCATTCCTTTTGACTCGAGCCGTAGGCCCCTCGCCGAAAGGAGCGCCGCCGTGACCGTCAAAGTTCGCCCGTTCCTCATTCATCTGCGGCTGCACTACCAATTCTTCATCCTGTCGGCGCCGTACCTGTTCGGGGGGCTGCTCGCCGGGCAGATCGACTGGCCGCGTTTCCTCGGACAATTTCTCAACGTCCACATCCTGCTGTTCGGCGGGGCGACGGCCTACAACTCGTTCTTCGACAAGGACGAGGGGCCGATCGGCGGCCTCCGGAACCCGCCGAAGATGCAAGGCTGGATGCACGGGGCCGCGCTCGCGATGCAGTTCGCGGGGCTGGCGTTGGCGGCGACGACCGGACCGGAGTTCGCGCTCGCCTATGCCGGGTCGATGCTGCTCTTCTGGCTTTACAGCACGCCGCATGCCCGCTGGAAAGGCCGGCCGCTCTTGAGTTTCGTGGCGATCGGGTTGAGCTCGGGGACCTTCGCGCTCCTGATGGGGCGGCTCGCCGCCAGCGGGGCGCCGCTCACCTGGCCCGACTGGATCGCGGCGGGCGGCGCCGGGGCGATGCTGCTCAGCCTCTATCCCGTCTCGCAGCTCTATCAGCTGGACGAGGACCGCCGCCGCGCCGACCGCACGTTCGCGCTGGAATACGGGCGGTCCGGCATCCGCAAGGCTTTCCTGCTGTTCTTCCGGATCGGCGTCGTCGCCCTGCTCGTCGCGATGGCCGCCGAGAAACCGTGGTGGATGCCGGCCGCGCTCGGGGTCGCGGCGCCGGGGCTCGGCGTCTTCCTGTGGGGGAAGCTCAAAGCGCTACACGGCGTGCCCGAGGAATACGGGGCGATCATGCGCCTCAAGTACGGCACGTCGATCCTCTTCGTACTCGTCATCACCTTCGGGATGGTTCTCGAGCGGCTTTGAGCGAGGCGGCGCGCGCTAGGTCCCCGGCGTCTCGTCGAGGCGGTATTGCCGGTAGAAATCCCCCTGCGTCTGGTACTCGCCCGGCTCGAGGGCCGGGACCCCGGACAAAAACGAGCTTTCGCCGTAGTTGCGCCGCCCGCAGGCCGAGCCATCCGGGTTTTGGCGGTCGTAGTCCCCGTCGAGCCAACCCGACGCGTTGACGATCAGAGGAATGCGCCGCCGGACGCCCACCTCGCCGTAGATCTCATGAATGGGAACGCCTGATCGAGTCATGGTGCGTGACCTCCGTTACGCTCGAGGCTTGCAAGGATTCGGCCGAACGGCGTTGCGCCTCGCCCCCAGACACCCGCGCAAGCGGCGATTCGCCGACGCAAGCATTTGATCTTAAAGGCGTTTCAAATCAAGCCTGAGACCCTTTATAATGGAGGTCATGCCGTCCATATACCTTATGTGAGGTCTTGCGTGAGATCTTCGCTCGTTTTTGCCGCGCTCGCCGCCGCCTCCACCATCTTCGCCTGCAACATCGCGCGGCGCCAGAACGGGGCCGCCGTCGAATCGGTGCAGAGCATCCACCACAGCGGCAAGGTGCTGCTTTGGTGGAGCCCGGACGGCACCAAGTTCTTCACGAAGGCCTGCGACGAGGTCGTCGCCGATAAGGCGATCGACACGCTTGAAGCGATGAACGCCGCCTGCAAGGGCGAGGTCCCCGCGAAAGAGACGACGCGCGCGGTCCTGCAGCCGATGCTGGTCCAGATCGCCAACGAGGACTCCGGTTTCGCCGAGATCCTGAAGGACAAGGGCAAGCTCGAGGTCCTCGCCAAGATCAAGACCGACGTCGAGAACGACACCTACAACGCGGCCGATATCCAGACCGCCCTCGAGGCGCTCCAGGCCCAGATGACCGACCTGACCGCGAGCCTAGCCAAGGTCCAGGCCGACGTCACGAAGATGAAAGCCACGGCCGAGGCCGCCGCGCAGGCCGCCGGCCATCCGGCGACCGAGGACGAGGTCGATCTGATCTTCGGCCCCGCCTACCGCGACGCGCTCAAGGCGCAGACCACGCTCAGAGGGACCCAGGGCACGACGAAAGCCGCGGTGGACGGGAAGCTCAAAGCCTACGCCGACGTGCAGAAGGCGATCGCCGAGGCGAACGGCCGCCTGGACCTCCTCGCCAAAGCGACGCTGGACCGCATCGCCGACCGGTCGAAGGTCTTCACCGTCTCGCTCCTTCAAAAGGAGAACTTCGAATTCGCGCTCCTCGAGACCGCGGCGATGCGCCTCGGGCTGCTCACCTCGCACGCCCCCGAAACCGTCACCTGCAAACAGGTATGCGAGGACGCCTCGCCCTTCGCCGACCAGGCGCGCTGTTACTCGTGCCGCTGCAAGGAGGCGCTCGGCGGCCTGCCCGGCCCCGACGTCATCAGCTGCAGCAACGCCAAACAGATGCAAGTCTATAAGCTCAAGCCCATCGAAGGCGGCTTCGACCTCGAGGAGCAGAAGCAGACCGTGGACACCTGCTGGAACCCGTCGCTCCTCTACGGCGACTGCCAGTACGGCAGCAAGCTCGGCCAGACCACCGTCGGCAACACCCACTTCAAGTGGATCTGCCGGCACCGCTCGAACGGCGACATGAACGACAAGGACGCGACCTACGACGACGTCGGCGTCATCGCGCTCAACATGGACACCGGCGCCTCCTGCTGGTGGGACGACTACGGCGGGAAGATCAGCGACAAGTACTTCCCGAAGCTCGACCTGACCTCGGCGACCCAGAAGGAGATCGACGGCTTCAAGAGCGTCTTCTACAATACCACCGGCGAAGGCTGCACCGGCTGCCACGACAACGACCCGTTCATGTTCACGCCGTATCTGCGCTCGACGGAGTGGAAGACGGAAGGCTACACCGACGCCAAGTACTCGACGGTGCAGTACGACGGCTCGCTCCGGAAGGTCGGCCACGCCTTCCTCGCCTCCGACGAAGCGTCCGAGTGTACGTCCTGCCACCGCATCGCGTCGTCGTCGACGTGCGCGTCCTGGGCGAAGCAGTCGATGGGCATCCAGAAGCGCTCGGGGTTCGAGCAGCCGGTCTACGACGCCGTCGACACCGTCGGCGCCGACGGCAAGCGCCAGCCGGGCGTCAACTGGCAGCTCGCCTATTGGATGCCGCCGACGAAGGGCTTTCCGAAGGGCACCTGGGAGAAGTGGCACGAGAAGAACGCCGGCTCGAAGGACATGGTCATCAAGTGCTGCGCCAACCCGAAGGCGGCCGGCTGCAAGTGGGTCGACTCCGACGGCAAGCCATCGGAGCCGGACGGGACGCTTCAAGAGCTGCCGAGCGGACCGGTGGCGCCGCCCGCGCCAATTCAGACGACGACGCCGGTAGTGCCGGCGGTACCGGCGGTACCGGTAGCGCCGGTGGTGCCCGCCAACTAAATCCCGATCAACGGCCGCTCTCCCAGCGACCGGCAAAGCTCCACGAAGGTATACGGCTCGTCCCGGACGCCTTCGCCCCACTCCTGGCGGGCCGTCACCGCGATCTGCAGGTCCGCCGCGGCCGCGGCGACGCGCCACTCCAACTTGGAAAGCTTGCGCCCGCGCGCCGCCTCGTACTCCGCGAGGAAGGCCCGCGCCTCCGCCGGTGACGGCGTGATCTTCGTCGGAATGTCCCAGTGGGCGGTGAATTGCGCCGCCGCCTTCCCCGCCATCCCGGCTTCGGAGTGCGTGCCGCGGACCCGGGGGACGGGGAAATCCAAGTAATGGAGCCGACTTTGCACGGCGTGCACGGTTTCGAGCACCGCCCGCCCGAGCCGGCGTGGATAGACTTTCAACACCAGACGCTCGCCGCTGGTCGTCTCGACTCCGAAGACGCCGCCGACGCTGATCGCGGCGAAGATCCCCCGTTTCACGGCGCCGTGGCGCGGCGCGAGCAGCGCCTCGACATGGCGCGCGAGCGCCGCCGGCGTCTTGTCGCCGAAAAGATCGCGGAACAAGGTCGCGACGATCGGATGCTCGAACTCTTTGACGAGCACGTCGCTGAGTGTCATGAACTGAAGACATCTTGACGGGGGACCATGTTTACGTGTTTGCAACCGGCAAACGTTTTTCGATAGGGAGACTTTGCCATGACGGGACGGAACAAGCTGGCGGCGTTCGTGGGCGCGATGGCGCTGGCGGGCGCGAGCCATGTGGCGAAAGCGGACGGCTGTTACGACTGTGAATGCAACACTTCGGGCACCTGGCGATGACCGAGATGACCGGTGTCGAGATCGGGCAGCTCGCATCTGCGGGCCGGGATGGACGAGGACTGCGTCGAGCGTCAACGCGCGGTCGTGCGCAGCGAGCGCGCGGATGAAGTCGCGCACACGCCCTTCGGGCCTGTGCGCGACGGGATCTTTGCGAGGCTGTTGGCTGGCGGGCATCCCTACGCCCATGAAGTTATTGGTTATGGTAAGTCCATTGACTCGATAACCAGTGAAGATATCAGGGAATTCTTGCTGGCCACCTATGGGCCGGAGCGCGAGGCCCTTGGCCTCGCCGGCGGATTCGAGGCGGGCGGGGCGCGGCGGTGGCATTCGACGGGCATGACAACTGGGCGAGGCGGGCCGAGCGACCAGCGCCGCGGTGGCCGGAGGCGGACGTCGTCAACGCGGACTTCGTCCGGATGTTCACGCGGCTACCGGTCGTTACGGCGCTGGGGCCGCGCACGGGAGGCGGCGTTCGAGGCGATGCGTCTGGATACGGATCGGCTGGAGTTCGGTTGGGTTCCTTGATACTGGGGGGCCTGAAAGTCTGTCGAGAAATGGTCGGATGCTAGGCGCCGACCGGAGCGGAAACCGGAGTTTACGTCGCGTAAATGAGGATTTCCGCGATGGTCGGCAAC
>JAYVWD010000051.1:0-15280 GCA_043786345.1 Pseudomonadota bacterium | reverse complement strand
TTCAGCACAACGGCCACACGATCCAAGTCGACTACCCCCTCGGGAACTACATCGAGCTCGAGGGCGAGCGGTACGACCTCGTGCAGTTCCACTTTCACGCGCCGAGCGAGCACAAGGTCGCCGGCATCCCGTACGACTTCGAGCTCCATTTCGTGCACAAAAGCGCCGAGGGCAAGCTCGCGGTCGTCGGCGTCCTCTTCGAGGAGGGCGGCGCCCAGCGCGCCCTCGAGCCGATCCTCGCGGCGATGCCGCATGAAAAAGGCGTCGCGCCGGAGCACCTGACGGTCGACGCCAACACCCTGCTCCCCAAAAAGCGGACCTACTACTCCTACGCCGGTTCCCTCACGACGCCGCCCTGCTCCGAGGGCGTCCGCTGGCTCGTCCTCTCCCAGCCGAGCGAGGTCTCGGCCAAGCAGGTCGACGCCTTCGTCGCCAACGTATCCTTCAACGCCCGGCCCACGCAGCCGCTGCGCGGGCGGCACGTCGTGAAGTCGACGCGCTGAGCGTCACTCGTTGTGCGGCGGTTGCGGCGGCGTCGGTGCGACGGCCTTCGACGCCGCAACGTAGAACAGGATGCCCGCGAGCAAGGTCGACCAGAAGATCCGCTTGCCTTCCGCCGGTCGGCCCATCGGCGTGATCACCAGGTTGAGCATGAGGAACGTCACGAGCGAATAGAGCGCGAACGGAACCCACAGGCCGAAACGCAGGCGGCCGACGCCCACCGCGCAGAGCACGGCAAGCAGCAGGAACACGCCGTAAGGTCCCGTGTGGATGATCGCGGTGCCCGGCATGAACACCGTAACGCACCAGACGAGCAGCGCTGAAGCGATGACGGCCGCCATCTGCCCCGCGAGGCGCGCCTCGGCGAGGCGCCGCCGGAATGCGAGCGCCGCGAGCACGGCGATCCCAAAGGCCCAGAGCCCGACGATGTTGGCGACGTGGAAAAACTCGTCGTTGCGCAGCACGGGGTACTCGGCGAAGGGCAATCCGACGACCTTAAGCGGGCGGAAGTCGGCCCACATGTTGGCGATGTTTTGCCACCGTCCTTCGAGCCAGGTCATCGGCGTGAGCGCGCCGTAGGCCTTCGCGAGGGCCTCGCGGATGCTCAACGTGTTGGGGTCGGGCATCCCCGCCAGATGCCATTTGAGTAGCCGGTCGCCCGGCGGATCGAAGAGTTTTTGATAGAGCATCCAGGGCAGCTGAATGAGCGCCACGATGCCGAACACGAGCGTCCAATCGCGCAGCCGCACCCGCCGGCGTAGGAAGGGCGCGAGGCAGGCGACCCCGAGCAAGGCGAACGCCGAGGTTCCGTGGCAGAGCATCGCCAAGCCGAAGCCCAAGCCGGCCCAGCCGACCGAGGGCGCGGGCTTCTTCCACAGAAGCATCGCGGTCGCGAGGAGCCAAAGCGCGCCGCCGACCATCTTCGGCCAGACGAAGAGCTGGTTGACGTAGACGAAAGACGAGGCGCCGAGCAGCACATAGGCGCAGAACGCCTGGCGTCGCGTCGCGTCGAGAAGCCGCAGCACATAGGCGACGGCGGGAATCCAGAGCGCCTGCAGAAGCACGCTCGTTATCTGGTAGTAGAGCTCGTCCATGTGCTGCGAGGCGCCGATGAGCTTGACCACCATGCTGGCGGCGGCCTGCAGGGGCGGCCGGTCGCTTCCCAGCCATTCACCGAGGAACGTCCGCGGGTTGCAACCGGTGAAAAACCAGCAGTTCGCGAACCAGTAAGGGAGCGCGTTGTCGCTCGGCATTTGCCCGACCTCGGCCCGTCCCGCCACGACGAGGGGCGAGAGATTCGGCAACAGCGCGGTGATGTTGCCCATGAAGAAGATCGACAGCAGCGCCATCATCGCGAGCGGGACCAGGGTTTCCCGCGATTTGAAGATCGTGCCCGCCGCGGACTTGGCGAAGGCGGGCCGGATCGCCGCGGTGACGACGGGCGACAGGAGGAAGGCGAGGCTCGCGAGCTTGCCGACGTCACGGTCGAGAAAGAACGCCCACCAGATGACGTAGGTCAAAAAAAGGCTTAGAAAAATGCCGCGCGCGAGGATGTCAAGCGGCGACACCGCGGCGGCGCCCTTCGGCCGCGCCAGCGCATAGGCGATGAGAACCCCGGGCGCGAAGAGCGCGAACTCCGTCAGGGGGATGGCGAGCCACAGGGTCGCCGCTTTCGACGGCCAGGCGAGTGCGGTCCAGACGTCCCGTGGCGGCGTGTCGAAAAACATGCGGCGGACCCTTTGAGATTACCGGAGGATCCTGGGTTAGCGCAGCCGTTGGACTGAGTCAAGGGGTTATTTTGATTGAACATGCTGGCCCTTTGAGGCTAAGCTCACCGGCGCTCCTGTCCCCTGAAATTCGTGAGGTTCGCGGCATGTCAGTCGCCATGGTCGCTGGCTTGAAACTGTCGATCGTCATCCCCGCCTATAATGAGGAAAGCTGCATCGAGGAGACCGTGCGCGCGCTGGCGCAGCGGCTCCGCCAGGATAGCATCGAGTACGAGATCCTCGTCGTCAACGACCACTCGAAGGATGGCACGCCGGCGATCCTCGCGCGCCTCACCCGCGACCTCCCCGGGTTTCGCTTCGTAAACAACGAGAACGCCAAGGGGTTCGGGAACACCGTGCGCTGCGGCCTCGATCACTTCACCGGCGACGCCGTCGCGGTCTATATGGCCGACGCCTCCGACCGGCCCGAGGACCTGGTGGCGTATGTGCGGGAGATGCAGGCCACCCAGGTCGACTGCGTGTTCGGCACGCGCTGGGGTAAGGGTGGACGCGTCGTCGACTACCCGAAGAACAAGCTCCTCCTCAACCGGGCGTTCAACCTCGTCGTGAAGGTGCTTTTCAACCTGCCTTACAACGACGTCACCAACGCCTTCAAGCTCTATAGCCGGGAGGCGATCGACGGCGCGCGTCCCTTGATCAGCCCGCATTTCAACTTGACGGTGGAGCTACCGCTCAAGTGCATCGTGCGCGGCTACTCGTTCAGCGTCGTCCCGAACTGGTGGATCAACCGCAAGTCGGGCGTGTCGAACCTCAAGATCAAAGAGATGGGCTCGCGCTACCTCTTTATCCTCTTCTATTGCCTGATCGAGAAGTGGCTCAGCCGCGGCGACTACTACCGCAAACCGCTCGGGATCTGAACGCCCCAGCCGGGCGGGCCGATGGGCACCAGAAGCGGTGCGCCCGGCGCCGCGACTCTCTGCGCGCTCTCCAGCTCTTCGCTCCAGGAGGGCCCGCGCGCGCGCGCGCCCGTGATGCGGAAATCCGCGGGGACGGCGACCAGCGTGAGAATCGCGAGGTGTACCCCCGCGATCGCCGCGTACGCCGGGCGTCGGGGCGGGAAATTCGCCAGGGCCATCAGCTCCGCGAAGGCGAATCCCCAGGTGCTCGGAAACGAGTACCGCAGGCCGGTGTCAGGGGCCCCGAGCAGAAGCTCCAGGGTCGTGTCGAAGGTGAGGCAGGTCAGGAGCGCGACCGCGGCGCCAAATACGCCGAATGCCAGCGCCGGGCGGCACCGGCTCTTGACGAGCGCGACGGCCAGCGCGGCGTAAAGAGGCAGGGAGTTCAGGGCCGAGCGGTACTTCGTAAGGACCTGCCAGGACGGCTTCGAGAACGTCGAGCCGAGGTGTCCGGCCACGTAGTGGCGGGCCATCATGAACCGCAGGACGGGGCCGAGGTCGCCGTCGAAGGCGCTGTGGCCCAAGCGCTTGGAGGACATCACCATGGCGACCTGCGCCGCGCAGCCAAGGGCCGCGGCGAGGACGCGCGGGTCTCTCAGCGAGGAACGCCCCCGGGCGGCCACCAGGAGCGGCAGAAAAAACACGGTCAGCGGGCCGGTGAGCGTCGCCACGAGCACGATGAGGGCCTCGACGCCCGCGACGAGCCGTCGCTCGGATTGGCGCGTCAGCACGATCACGCCGACGAGCAAGGGCGTGTACCACCCGACGTTCGTGAGGCTGGCGTAGGTTTCGTGGGAGTTGGGAAGCAGGGTCAGGAGCGCCGCCGCCGCGACTTTCCAGCCCGTTCCGGGCAGGACCTCGAAGCGCTTTCCGAGGAGCCAGAACGCCGGCGCCAGCTGGCAGGCCAGGGCCGCGGCCGCGAACACCGTCGCAAGCCAGGCCAGCGGCAGCCAGGATACCGCGACCTCCGCGACGATCCGCTGATAGAGATACAAGGCCCCGGCGTACGGTTGAAACAGGCGCACGACGAGCGCGACGTTCTGGTCGAACGCGCTCTGAATGAAGACCGCGCCGTCTTCGGCCCAAAGCTGCGCGCCGAAGACGGCGCGGGGGAACCGCGCGACCGCGACCAGGATGCAGGCCAGCAGGACCGCCGGGCGCGCCTTTTCGCGCGAAATCAGCTTGAGGTTTCCGTGGCGTCTCGTATTCTGTCCTCCTGGATTCGCCACCTTAACTCAAATGTCGCCGCGCGGAAACGGAGGGCAGACGCTCATGGCCACCTCCGAAGATTACACCGGTATCGACGTCCTCGAAGTCCTCAAGGACGCGCGCCGCTACAACGAATTCCTCATCGACGCGGTTCGCCGCCAGGCGGAGGGGCGCCGCCGCCTGCTCGATTTCGGCGCCGGCATCGGGACCTTTGCCAGGGCGATGAGGGCCGCCGGCTTCGGCGTGAGCTGCGTCGAGCCCGACCTGCGAATGGCCGAGGGCCTGCGGGCGGAGGGCTTCGAGACCCACGCGGCCATTCCCGCGGGCAAAGCCTTCGACCTCATTTACACGCTCAACGTCCTGGAACACATCGAGGACGACGCCGGGACGCTCGCGGCCTTTCGCCGGGCGCTCGCCGCGGACGGGACGCTTTACGTCTACGTGCCGGCCTTCGCCGTGCTTTACTCCGCCTTCGACAAGCGCGTCGGCCACCTGCGGCGCTACCGCCGCGGTGACCTCGTCGCGAAGGTCCGCGCCGCGGGCTTCACCGTCCGCTCGGCGCGTTACGTCGATTCGCTCGGCTTCTTCGCGGCGCTCGTCTACAAGCTCATCGCCAAGGACGACGGCGCGGTCAGCCCGGCGTCGGTGCGCCTCTATGACACGTGGTTTTTCCCGCTGAGCCGCCTGCTGGACGGCCTCGTCGGACAGTTTTTCGGCAAAAACCTCGAGGTCGTCGCCGATCTGACTCAGAGCCACTGAGACCCGCGCGGCCGAAAGCGTGCCGGCAGGCTCGCCTTGACGTAGCGCTCCGGCTTCTCGGCCAGGTTGTAGAAGAAGATGTGCCAAACGGCGGCGACGCCGTCGCGCCAAGTGATCTTCTTCCCCTGCAGGTAATTCCGCGGAAAGTACGCGATCGGGATCTCGACGAGCCGCACCTTGAGGCGCGAGATCTTCGCGGTCACCTCGGGCTCGAACCCGAACCGTTGCGAGCGCAGCTCGAGGTTTTGGATGATGTCCTTGCGGAAAAACTTGTAGCAGGTCTCCATATCCGTCAAATAGAGGCCGGACAGCAGGTTGCTCAGCAACGTCAGGCCCCGGTTGACGAGATAGTGAAAGGTCCGGTGCACCTGCTCACCCGACTTCTTGAACCGCGAGCCGAAGACCACGTCGGCGCGGTCCTCCAGCAACGGCTGCAGGAGCCGCGGGACGTCATCGAGGCTATACTCGAAGTCGGCGTCCTGGATGCCGATGATCTCGCCGCTCGCGCGGGCGATGCCCGTCTGCAGCGCGGCGCCTTTCCCGCGGTTGACGGGGTGCGTTAGGCGCACCACGAGGGACTGGAACGGGAACTTGTCGAGGATCGCGGCCGAGCCATCGCTCGAGCAGTCGTCGACGATCACGAGCTCCTTCTCGCCGGCCAACTCGAGGCTGTCGATCCGGCTCAGGAACTCCTCGAGCTGGGGCGCCTCGTTATAGATCGGGATGACGAGGCTGATCCGCATCGTTACTTTCGCGCGAAGAGTAGGAATTGCTTGCCGAGGACCCGCCAGGCCAGCGGCATGTTGAGGTAGGCCCGCGTGAGCGCCGCCGATTTCGGGAGGCGGCTGCGAAACGAGTACGGCAGGAACTTCGGCTCGCACCGCTCGACTTTGAACCCGGCGGCGAAGAGCAGCTCGCCGAGCGAGACGTCGGTCAGGATCGTCTTGTGATCGGAGCAGTCGAAGTACTCGTCCATACAATGCTTGAAGTTGGGGCCCATGATCGCCAGGACGCCGCCCGGGGCCATCGTCTTGCGAAGGCGCAAAAGCAGGTGATTCACCTGCTCGACCGAGGCTAGATGCTCCAGGAAATTCGAGATGAATACGCCGTCGAAGTGGTCGTCCGGCAGGTCCACGTCGAAGATGCTCGCCTGCCGGAACGTGATGCCGTGCGCCCGCAAGGTCGCCTCGGGCGGCGCCATGAGGTCGACGCCCCATTTCTCGGGCGCCGGCGAAAAACGCAGGAACTCCATCGAGCCCGCCGCCGGGTCGAGCACGCGCTGCGGCGCGCCCATCTGCGCGTGGAACCACCGCGTCAGCGTGCCCCACACGACGTCTTTTTCGGCGGGGTCGGTGTCCTGGAACCGGTATTGGTAGATACGTTCGAAATTGAGCGGTGTCTCGGCCATCGGCGTCAATTGCTCCCCTTGGGGTCGGCGGAGCTCAGCGCGAGGCCGACCGACGCGAGCCCGCGCTGCGCCATCTCGGCCTTGATCGCCGGCCGCCTTACGGCGAGCTGCCAGACGCGCAGCATCGCCTCGGCGACGATTCCGCCCGACATCTTCGACTGGCCGGCGCGCCGCT
Source organism: Pseudomonadota bacterium (assembly GCA_043786345.1). Lineage (GTDB taxonomy): Bacteria > Bdellovibrionota_B > Oligoflexia > Oligoflexales > CAIYRB01 > JANOTL01. The sequence goes on along the minus strand of JAYVWD010000051.1, from coordinate 8,545 downwards.
CCTCGAACAGGATCGGCACCTCGACCAGCTCGTAGCCGGCGAGCATCGCCCGGTACTTGAGCTCGATCTGGAAGCTGTAGCCTTCGCTGCGCACGGAATCCAGACCGATCGCCTCGAGGACCTCGCGGCGCCAGCCGTTGAAGCCGCCGGTCAGATCGGCCACCGGGACCCCTAAGACCGTGCGCGCGTAGAAGCTGCCGCCGCGGCTGATCAGCTTTCTAAACCAATTCCAGTTTATCGTGCCGCCGCCCGGGACGTACCGGCTGCCGACGACGACGTCGGCCGAGCGCAGGCGCTCGATGATCGTCTTTAAGTCGACGGCGCGGTGCGACAGGTCGGCGTCCATCTCGATGACGGCGGTGTAGCGCCGCGCGAGCGCCCAGCCGAACGCCTGGACGTAGGCCGTGCCGAGCCCGAGCTTCGACGGGCGCGCGAGCAGAAAGATCTTGTCGGGGGCGGCGCGCATCGCGGCCTCGATATGGGGCCGCGTCCCGTCGGCGCTGTTGTCGTCGACGAAGAGGACGTGGACACCCGGCGCCTGCGCGCGGATGCCCGCGAGGAGGGGCGAAATATTGTCAGCCTCGTTGAACGTCGGGACGACGACCAAAAAGACGGGCTCGTGAGGATGCATGGGGGTCCGGGCGGTTGTTCTCGAAAACCCCCCTGTTGTATGATTTTCCCGAATCAGGGTAAAGCGGTCGCTGCGACCGGCCGGACCGAAAGCGAGTGAGTGCATGAGCCAAGACGGAAAAAAAGACCATAATGTCGTTGACTTGGCCTCTGCTCGCAAGAAGCAGCGCACCGTGCAACCCAAAGCCTCGGGGCGCCCGAACGGAGCCTCGAGGGGGCCCGCGAAGGGCGGTAGAGGCGGCAAAGGCGGCAAAGGCGACGGCGAGCAGAAGGTCAGCCGCAAAGTCGTCGGCGTCATCCAGCTCGTGCTGTTCCTCGGCGCGCTCTTCTACTTCCTTCAGCTTTGCCGGGGCCCCAGCTGAGCCAGGTGCAGCTGCCACTCGGCGGCCGTCAGGTCGCGCTTGGCGGTGTTGCAGGGCTTGCAGGCCACGACCACGTTGCCGCGCGATGAAAACCCGCCCTGCCCGAGGGGCACGACGTGATCCATGGTCGCCGCGGCGCGCGTGAGCGGCGCCGCGCAGTAGTAGCAGACCGCCTTGGCCAAAAGAGTCTGCCACCACCGGCTCTTGCGGAGCTCGCGGGCCTTTTCACGCTCTCTTTTGATGTGCTCGTCGCTGACGTCGCCCAACATAGGCCGCGCTTATAGCACGAAGGCCTCAGGGATTCACGTCGCGGCGGGCAAATACCAGACATGCCAAGGAAATCAGAAGAAGGATCAGCAGTCCGCCGTAGGCCGCCCGATTCATGAGCTCGGCGGCCTCGGGGAAGCTGCCCTCGGTGGCGCGGTTTACCAGGTTGAACTGCTGGAGGTCCCAGATCCGCGCCACGCCTTGGACCAGACTCCGGGACGCGGCGCTCGACTCCCGCGACAGGGTGGACGCGACGAGGCTGCTGGCGAGCCCGACGAGGATGGCCGCAACGGTCGCGAACATGGCGACGGCCTGCCCGGTGCAGCTTGCGAACAGCGTCGCGACGGCCGCCACGACCAGCCAACCGATCAGCATGAACACGAACGTGGCGATCTGCGGCCCGGTCATGTGACCGAAGGCGTTGGCGTACATCACGGCCCACCAGATCGCGAGTAGGAGGAGCCAGAGCAGGACGAGGGCCAGCGCCAGTCCGAGGTATTTTCCGACGAGCCAGGTCGTACGGCCGACCGGGGCCGCGAGCTGGACCTCGAGCGCCCCCTGGTGGCGCGAGTCGGAGATCGACTTGATGCCCCAGAAGACGGCGCCGGCCAGGCCGACCATCTGGAAGCCGAAATAGCCGATGTCGAAGAGGATCTTGTAAAATTCCGCGACGCTCCAGTCGCTCGCGAGGTTCGCGAGGAAGACGACGGCGACGCCGAAGGCGAGCGCCGGCAGGAACACGCGGTCCCGCTTGAGGAGCGTGAAGGCTTCTCCCGAGACCACCAGCAAGCCTTGCAGAACGTTGCCCATCAGGAGCCTCCGCCAAAGTAGGGGAGGAGTTCCTCCTCCGCCGCGAAGGCCTCATCGGTGAACCGCATGACCACGAAGCCATGCGCTGCGAGGGCGCCGAGCCAGACCATCGCCGCGGCGCTCTTGCCGAAAGTCAAAACCGAAAGGAAGCCGTCGCGCGTGAGCGCGTCCCAGGGCGGCAGGCGCTCGGTTTCCGCGAGGCGGAGGAGCCGGGCCTCGTCGCCGCCCGAGGCGGTGATGACGTGGCGCAGACCCTTCTCGACGACGCGCACCCCTTCGGTGCCGCCCTCGACGGGGAGCGACGTGACGACGAGGCGGCCTTTTTTGAGGATATGAAGCTCGTCGCAGAGCTGTTTCACCTGGTTCATCTCGTGGGTGCAGAGGACGATCGTCGTGCCGCGTTGCTTCTCGGCTTCGATCCAGGCCAGCATCTCCTTGCGGCCCAAGGGGTCCAGGCCGGACGAGGGCTCGTCGAGGATCAGCAGCGCCGGCTTGTGGATGATCGCCTGCGCCCAGGCGACCCGGCGGGCCATGCCCTTCGACAGGTGCAGGATCCGGCGCTTCGCGTGGCCGGACAGGCCGACGGCCTCGAGTGCCGCGCCCACCAAGGCCTTACGGTCGCCCGCGACACCGAACAGCTGGAGGTGGTGGGTCAGGATTTCCTGGGGCGTCAGCGCGCCGGGAAGCTTGTTGACCTCGGGCATGTAGCCGATGCGGCGGCGCGACGCGACGTCGACCGCGTGGCCGTCGAGCTCGACCCGGCCGGAGTCGGGGCGCAGCAGACCGAGGATCATGCGGATCGTCGTCGTCTTGCCGGCGCCGTTGTGCCCGAGTAAGCCCGTGCATTTGCCGGCGGGAAAGCGCGCGTTGACGCGATCCAGCGCCATCTGTTTCTTCTTGAAAAGGTCGTTTTTGAAGACTTTGGACAGAGCGACCAAAGCCAGCGCCGCAGCTTCGCTCATGGGACGGCTTCCCTTCGCTTGAGGCTTTCCTCGAGGATGGACCCGACGCGCGTGCCGGCGCCGGAGCCGAAGAGCTGGTCGAGGGTCTGACGGATCTCGCCCGGGTCCAGGGCGTTCTTATCGACGATTTTGTTGGCGTACGAGCGCAGAAAGTCGGGCGCGCCGGGGCGCGAGGCGGCCATCGCATAGTAGACGGCGGCGCTCTTCGGGTCGTGCAGGTACTCGATCGCGATGAGGCCCTCGGTGAGCGGCAGGCGCCAGCTGTCCGGGAACGCCGCGAGGCCGTCCTGGATCAGGCGCTCGCAGTTTTCCGGGTGTTTCAGATCCATACCGATGACGTAGCAACCGAGCAGGTAGAGATTTTCGATGTGCGGGTGATGGTGCGTGACGTCGGTGACGGCCCGGTTGATGTCCTCGACCGGGAAGGAGGCGAGGCGCTTGTCCATGAGGATCTGGATGGTCCAGATGGCGGCGATGTCGTCCCAGAGGCCGCGGTGCCCTAGGGTCACTACGTCGAGGACGTGCGTATCGAGGTGCGCGAGCGGCGGCCGCGACAGCAGGTCGTAGCTACGCTCGCCGTACACGCGCGTGCGCTCGGTCACGGCGGCGAAGGCGGCGAGCAAGAGCGCCATCCAGACGACGGTTCCGACGACCTTTGCTCCGGCCATGGCGCGCCTCAGCCCGGTACCGCTTGGCCCGGCCCGCCAAGCATCCGGATATAGGGCACGAGCACCGTGTGCAGGAAGATGACGACGAGAAAGCAGATCGTCGGCGCCCAGTCGAGGGGGCCGGCCGGGAGGCGGCGCGTGAGGCGGCGGAACGGCCTGAAGAGGGGCTCGGTCATCGCCTGGATCATACGGACGATCTGGTTGTTCGGGTCCGCACCGACCCAGCTGATCAGCATGGACGCCACGATCAGCAACTGGATGAAGTTGAGGATATACTCGAGGATTTTAGCGATGCCGTCGGCAAGCGGTCCGAGCATGCGGTCTCCCATACATAGCGAATGCATGAGAACTATAGGGGGTTTTCCTCGCCGACACCAAGAATTTTTTCACGCGCGCCAAAGAGGGCGGTTCCGATCCGGACGCAGGTCGAGCCGGCGGCGATGGCGGGCTCGAGGTCGGCGGTCATACCCAAAGATAGGCGGCCTTCGCCGATGGTCGCGGCCAGGCCGGCAAGGCGTGCGTAGAGCGGCGGCACCCGGGCGACGGGCGCCGCCGGGCTTTCGGCGGCGAGCGGCGGCGGGATCGCCATGATCCCCCGGAGGCGGAGCTCCGGGCAGCCGGCCTGGATCTCGTCCGCCAGCCGCGGCGCGTCGGCGAGCGGCGCCCCGTGTTTGGTCGCCTCGTCGCCGGCGTTGACGCCGAGGTAGATGCTAAACGGTATTTTGTTCAATTCGCGGGCCAGCCGCGCGATCTTGCGGGCCTGGTCAAGCGAGGTCACCGCCTGGATCTCGCTGGCGTGGGTGACGAGGAGCTTGAGCTTGTTCGACTGGACGGTCCCGACGAAGGACCAGGAAAGGCCCGGCAGGTCCTGGAGGGCCGCCGCCTTGGCCGCCAGCTCCTGGGCATAATTTTCGCCGAAAGTCCTGAGGCCCAAGCTATACAAAGCACGGACCGCGGCCGGGGGGTGGGTCTTGCTCACGGCGAGCAGCTCGATGTCCGCGCGGTCGCGGCCGGCGGCCAGCGCGGCGCGCGCGATGCGGTGCTCGACCGCCGCCAGGGCGGACTTGTAGGCGTTCTCATCCATCGCGGGGATTAAAGGCGGAGGGCCCCGCCCGCGTCAAGCGGAGGCCGAGCCCTCACGGCTCCTTGCTGCCCTGGTCGGCCTCCGCCTTGACGGCCTCGGACTTCGGCGGCGCCTCGCCCGGATTGCCGACCGCGCCCTGCGGCGCCTGCGGTACGAGCTCGACGGGGTGCGTCTGGCCGACGACCGGCATGCCGGCCTTCGGGATCGGCGCCCCGGGAGCGGCCTCGGGCGCGACGTCCTCCTTCGCCATCGCTCTGGGCGGCTCGGGCTGGACCTTCTGCACCGGCTGCATCGGCTGGTGCTTCGGGCCGTTGAGGCCCTGGACGTACTTGCTGAGGGGGACGTAAGTGTCCTCCTCGCTGACCTGGTATTGCGGCGCGACGATGAAGACGTCGCCCTTTTCGTTGATCATGACGTCGACGCCTTTGAGCTCCTGGCTCCGGGCGCTGGAGATGTCGGTGCCGTTCAAATAGATGCTGCGCACGGCGCTGCCGCCGGCGGCGAGGGTGACGGCCAAAGCGATGACGGAACGCATGATGAAGCTCCGGCGGCTCAAGGGATTGACGGGTAGCGGGGGCTCTTAAATTCTAGCACGAGGATTCCCGTCGCCTAAGGGTCGTGCTAAGCTCGCCCGGCACGTCGATTCGCCGCTAACCCTTGAAAAATTCGGGAGCAACCGGTTCCTATGCTGAGCATGACCAAAGCCTTGGGCCTCGCCCTTCTCGCCGCCTTCGTCCTCGGAGCCACCGCTTGCACCCCCCGCTTCGAAGGCGAATACGCCGATCCGGCGAAGGCCGAGATCATCGATGACAAATGGAACGAGACCGACGCCCGCAAGACCGCCGAGCACATGATCAAGGGCATGCTCGAGAAGCCCTGGCTCGAGTCCTTCAAGAAGGGGCACGGCGGCAATAAGCCGGTCGTCATCGTCGCCGACGTCGAAAATCGGACCGACGAGCACCTCGACGTCAAGCAGCTCACCGACTACATCCAGGACGAGCTGATCAATTCGGGCCAGGTGCGCTTCGTCAACAAGGAGCAGCGCCAGAAGCTCCTCGACGAGATCCAGTACCAGCAGAGCGGGCACGTCAACAAGAGCACCGCCAAGAAGGACTCGAAGCAGATCGGCGCCGACTACCTGCTGAGCGGGAACATCACGAGCAGCCCGCACGTCCAGGACAACCTCAAGACGGTCACGTATCAGACGAACCTGACGCTCACGAACATCGAGACCTTCGAGTTCGAATGGAGCACCAAGTACGAGATCAAGAAACGCTTCAAAAGGTCGGGCGCCGGCTGGTGAGCCTCCGTTTGGCGCGACCCCTCCTCCCGCTGCTCCTGGCCGTGCTCGCCACGGCGGGGTGCGCTTCCTATACCGATGAGACGCGTGAGATCCGCTCCCTCTATGCCTCCGACCAGTACCGCGCGGCCCTGACCAAGCTCGAGGCCTCGGCGCTCAAGGACGAGTCGAAGAACCGCCTCCTCTACCGGCTCGAGAAGGCGATGATCCTCGAGCGCCTCGGCGAGGGCGGGAAGGCGCGCGCGACGCTGATCGATGCCGATAGGGTCGCCGACGACCTTTACACGACGAGCATCACGCGGACGGCGGCCTCCTTCATCGTCAGCGAGTCCTCCACCGACTACGACGGCGAGGACTACGAGCGCGTCGCGATCCACACGATGCTCGCGCTCTCCTACCTCCACGACAAGGACCTCCAGAACGCCCGCGTCGAGGCCCGCAAGATCTCGCTCAAGCTCGAGGAGATCAACAAGAACTACGAAGACAACAAGAACCGGTATTCCGAGGACGGCTTCGCCCGCTACCTCGCCGGGATGATCTACGAGGCCAAGGGCGAGCTCGACGACGCGCTGATCGACTACGGCAAGGCGCTCCAGGCCTACCAGGGCAGCTTCGCGGTCTTCGCGGAGGGCCCGCCGGCGGGCCTCGTGAAGGCCTACGCGCGCCTGCTTCTCCAGCGCAACCGGCCGGATAAGCTGGCGAAACTTGAAAAAGACTTCCCGAAAGCGGTCGCCGAAGCGCGCGCCTCGCTCAAAGATGACGCCGACACCGGCGAGGTCGTCGTCGTCCATGAGCTCGGTCACATCGCGACCAAGACCGCCCGCGACTTCTTCCTGCCCATCGGCAAGCAGGTAGTCCGCTTCTCCTTCCCCGTGATCGTGAAGCGCAACGACGGCTACGCGGGCCAGACCGGCCTCGCCGTCCAGGGCAAGTTCGTCGGCGCCGACAACGCCGAGGACCTCGACTCGATCGCGCGCGACACGCTCGAGGACCGGCGCCTGCGCATGATCGCCAAGTCGATGGTGCGCCTCCTCGCCAAAGGGCAGCTCACCGAGCAGGCCTACAAGAACTTCGGGCCGCTCGGCGGCATCGCCGCCAACGTCTTCTCCGCCGTGACGGAAACCGCCGACACGCGCAGCTGGACGCTCCTGCCGGCCGCGTTCTACGTGTCGCGCCTGCGCCTCAAGCCCGGGATCCACACCATCGAGGTGAAGTCCGGCGGCCGCACGAGCGACATCAAGAGCGTCGACGTGAAGCGCGGGCAGATCACGTTTTTGCGGGACGTCGGGTAACCGCAAAGACAGGGCGTTTTTTTCCCAGTCTTATTAAACATCTAAGGCACCTACGAGGCCGACTCGCTCTTGAGCGCGACCAGCAACTGCCGTTCTCGCGCGCGAGTCGGTCTCATAGGTGCCGCTTGGGCGCGCGTAACCCGGTTTTGAACCAGGCCTGAAAGCCCGCTCGCCAGGCGCTGGAGGATGCCAAGAAAAGTCGCGCACCTGACAACAATAGTTAATGACTTTAAAACTATTTCATATTATCTAATGGAAATAGCCTTATCGGGGCGATTCCATGAAAGAATTTAAATCGTCGGTCAAATTTGCTCTAGCGTCGATCCAATTGCTGGGTACCGGCGTGGCGTTCGGCAGAACCGTGCAAATTCAGGTATTTAACACCGCTCAAGCGGTGACCCTCCCCTACCAAAGCACCTACTGTCAGGTGACCAGCTCGGCATGATTGCCCCGCAAGTGCTCTTCCAAACCGACGCCAGCACCGGCGAAACGGTGGCGATCCGCCTTCGCCACAGAAAGGTCAACCATGCTACGCCTCTTGATCGCCCTGATATTGACGAGCGTCGCCGCGCCGCTCGCGCGTGCCGCGGAATCGCACTACTACGTTATGATGTTCGCCTACAAAAACCATGTGGACTTGCGCCAGGCGCACACCTACGCGACGTTCATGCACCTCCAAAGCAAGGACGGCGTTCAAGCGGATCCAGAGGATTCGACGGCGTGGGATGCGGAGCAAGTGACGATCAGCTGGTTGCCAGCCGAATTGCCGATGTGCATCCTCTGCCGCCCGGTGACGGGCTACAATTATTCGCTGGAGGGAACGTTTCAGATCGGACTCGACGCCGGTGCCGACCTATACGAATTGCCAACGATTGAAGTGCAGCAAGAATTGTTCGCCAACGCCGTCGACCAGGTGAACACCTTGGCAAGCGGCGCGGTCGAGTGGGTGACGTTCGACCGCGGCACGCGCCCCGACGCCGTCAACTGCTTGCACGCGGTCTCCGACGTCAACCGTGTCTCCGGCCCGCTTTACAGCGGCGTTGCGAACGGCGTCGAAGGCAGCCGCGAAGCGCTCGGGTGGTTTGAGGCTTATCGCGTCTACGGCGGCGCCATTCCCACGTGGTTGCCGGCGGCGATGGGTGTCGGCAACTACCCCGTCAGCTACGTCGG
>JAYVWD010000050.1:0-4087 GCA_043786345.1 Pseudomonadota bacterium | reverse complement strand
CGTGGTAAAGCGCCGAGCCGAGCCCGACGAAGAGCGCGGCGGCGGCGAACCACCGGCTCATGGGCCGCTCCGCCGGCGTCGCGGTCGCGAGCAGCGCGGCGCCGGCGAGCGCGAAGGCGGCGCTCGAGGCGGTGTTCCCCGGCTGCGCCACGAGGGCACAACGCGAGGCCTCGCAAAAATGCATGACGGCCGGACGCAGGCCGTCCCACGGGCAGGGGGGCATCAGCGCCACCGCCGCGTCAGCGTAACGCCCCGGCAAGATCCAGGGCGCAGGCGCTGACGACATCCCAAGGACCCTGATTCGCCGCGGAAACCTGCGCGACCCGGACCTGTTCCCCCGGCGCGATGTCCGCGTCGAGGTCGAGCCCGAAGGAGCCCCCGAGCTCTGGCGTCAGGACCGCGCGGCCGTGCAGCTCGAGGAGCTCGTCCATGTCCGCCGCCTCGTTGCGGACATAGACGGCGAGGCCGTCGCGACCGGCACGGCACTCGACACGATAGCGCGGGACGCGGAATTCCACGGCCTGCTCGAGGCCGAAGGCGCACGACGCGACGTCCGCGCCGACCTCGATGCTGCCGATGTCGAGATGCCCGGGCTTAAGCCGCGTGCGGGCGATGACGCCGTGCCGGCGGTCGATCTGGTAGCCCTCGCGGTCGAAGACGGTGACGACCATGGGGCCGCCGAGCGCCGTGACGCGGCGCGACCAGACGTCGATGCCGAACGCCGCCAGCGTGCCGAAGTCCGCGGCGCTTCCGATGCGGCACGTCGTCTCGTAGAACGGGGCTTCGGCGCGGGCGAGCGGGGCGGCCGCAAGGGTGGCGAGGGCGAGCCCGCCGGAAAGGATCGGAAAACGCATGGTCATGGCCTCCGTTCGAGTGTTGCCGCGGGATTAACCTGCACCACCCGACGCCGTCAAGGAGGACCGGAGGACCCGGTTCGATTCTCCCGAAAGGCGCTGGAAACGCGCCAAATGGCGCCAATGAGCGTATGCTTGGGGGCACGCCGGCCGGCGCGCGAACGAGGCCGAACGGCAACGGCGAGGACCTGGCGACAGCCTGCAGCGTAGGCGCTCGTTTGCTGCTGGTCCTGGCGCCGAACCGATTGGCCGTGACCGACGTGGCCAGCGGCAAGGTCGTGCGCGCGGTCGAGGACGGCTCGTACCTCGGCACGGAAATGGCGTGAACTCGGGCTGGCGGTAGGCGCGCAAGTCCTCGTCGCGGAAGCACTTCACCACCTGGTAGTAGCGGTCGAAGCCCGAGATCATGAGGACCTGCTTGAAAAGCTGCGGGCTCTGCGGCAGCGCGTAGAACTGGCCGGGATGGAGGCGCGACGGCACGAGGAACTCGCGCGCGCCCTCTGGCGTCGATTTATATAGGAAGGGCGTCTCGATATCAAGACAGTTGTGCTTTTCCAAGGCCTTGCGCATGCAGCGCACGAATTTGATCCGGCCGAGGATCTTATCCTTAAACAGCGGGGCGCCGCATGTCGAGGTAACGGTACTTGAGGCGCAAGGATTCGGAGGCCTCGACGTCGGCGTCCTGGTTCACCGAAAAGGGCAGCACCTCCAAGCGGTTCAAGATCATTAGCTCGGTGACCTGGATCTCGATCGTGCCGGTGACCAGATTCGGGTTGATCATGCCTTCGGGACGCTTGTTCACCTTGCCTTTGACGGCGATGCAGAATTCGGAGCGCAGCTCCTCGCCCGATTTGTGGGCGACCGCGTCGACGGCCGGGTCGAGCACGACCTGCGTCACGCCGTAGCGGTCGCGCAAATCGAGGAAGATCAGATTGCCGTGATCGCGGCGGCGATGCACCCAGCCCATGAGGTTGACGGTTTGGCCGGCGTGCGCGGCGGTGAGCTCGCCGTCGGTGTGGGAGCGACGCCAGCCGGCGAGGCCGGATTTTGCGGAGATCACGGGGTCATGGCTCATGGCAGCTAAGATCCTCAAGAGGGCGGAACGAAAGGGCCAGGCCCGGACTTTTCATTATGGAGCAAGGATCCCTGCAAATCCAGTGACCCCGACGCCTCAGGAACCTTGCGCCGGGGCCGAAACCCTAGATGTGAGCTGGAACGTGAAAATCAAGATGGCCTCCTTTTGGCAGGGGGCGGTGGCGCACGCGCCCATATTCGTCCGCGAGCGCTGGCCGGTGGAGGATCACGCCTTCGCCGTTGCGGTCGACCAACGGACACGCGATGCGATGCTATCCCTCGGTTTGGTCGCGACGCTCGCGCTCCACGTCATCGCGCTGCCGATCGAATGGCTCGTCGCGACCGAGGCGATCCTCGCTTACCTGGCGCCCGCGCACGTGATCATCACGCTCGCCGTCGCCGGGGCGCTCTTTCTGCGCCACCGGTCTCTGCGGCTCTTTCGTCTCGCGGGCGTCGGCGTGATCTTGACCACCATCGCGTCCTACGCCTGGGTCCTTCACCTCTCGGTGGCGACGGAAAAAATGCTCCTTCCGGAATCCGGCGCTGCGCACATCCTCATCGTCGCCGGGCTCCTGGTCTTCATGCCTTATCTCGGCCGCTGGCTCGCGGTGACGCTCATCACGACGTTCGCGCTCACGGCGGCGGCGCTGGGATCGACGCCCGGCGTCGCCAGCTGGCTCGTCGTCCTCGGCATTGCGACGGCGGTCGGGCTCTTGATCGGCCAAAGCGTCATGCGGATCCTGCTCTCAGGGGCGATGACGAACTACCGCCGTCTGACCAAGATCGCGCCGCCGCATCTCGTTCGCGAGTCGACTTTGAGCGGGCGCCCTTTCGAGGAGCTGTGCGCCCCGACGTCGCGGCGCTGCGTCTGCATCTCGCTCAGCTGGGTCGACTACGAGATGCTCGCGGCATTCCTGCCACCGTACGTGGTCGAAGCGGAGCTTCGTCTCTACTACAAATTCTGCACCGAGCTCTTGCGCGGCGCGCTGCGGACCGACGCGTTCTACCTCGACGCGACCGTCGACGAGGTCTTCGTCGTCGCCTACGAGACGACGAACGCGACCCTCGATCAGACATGGGCCCGGGCGCTGAGCTTCGTCGAGCTCTTGTTCGAGGCGCGCCGCCGCCGTCGCCCGCCTTTCGCCGGAGCCTCGCTCGCCGTCGGCATCAGCCGCGGTGAGGCTTGGGTCGGCATGGTCGGGCCGGAGGCCTACCGCAAGACGACCGGCCTGGGCGAAGTGCCGGGACGTGCCGCGCGGCTGCGGCAGATCGCGCGCCAGCTAGGGAAGTCGCGCGGCTTACGCGATCGCCTCGTGCTCGATCCCGCGGATGTCCATGGCGCCTCGCCAGCGGCCGCCTTTCCGCGCGTGACGCTCGATCCCGGCGCGTGCGTCAAGGATCTCGAGCTCCGCGAGGTCTGCCTCTACGAAGGGCGCCTCAACTGGGCGACTCCCCCCCTGCAACCGGGAGCGGACGCCGCATGATCTCGAGCCACCTCAAGGAAGCCGCGAGCTGGTTCCTGCGCTTGCGCGGCATGGACGGGACCTCCGAAGAGGACCGGCTTTTTCTGCAGCTGCGGCATCGGACGATGCAGACCCACTTCGACTCGATGTCCGTGATCGTCATGGTCGGCTCGGCATTCATGAACGCCTTGCTCGTCTGCCTCGTGCCCCTTGCGGTGTACGGCGCCGTCCAAGTGAACATGGCGATCGTGCGCCTTGCAAGTCTGTGCGGGACCCTGCTGTTCCTCTTGATCCGGCGCAAGAACGTCCGCGCCGCGCGCTGGTTCTCGAATGCCTTGGTGACCGGAATCGGCTGTATCTCCCCATATTTCGTGCATTTCGTAGCCACCTCCGGGCAGCCGGGCGCGTTGGGCGCGTCGACCTCGATGTTGCTCTTGAACTGCTTTTTGATCGGCCTGATCGTCGTCGGTCCCACCCGCTACGCTTTCATCGCCAGCGCCATGATGCTCACCGCAATGCATCTGAGTTTCCGGTCGCCGGTCGGCGTTTTCGACAAATACCTCGTGATCGTCGCCGGCGCGATGCTAGCGGCCCTCATCGCCGGCCGTATCACGCTGGCGCTGGTGACCTTCAACGTCACGCGGGAAACGCTGCGCAGCTTGGACCTCCTACCTCGGGACGTCCTACGCGTCGCGA
>JAYVWD010000049.1:0-1991 GCA_043786345.1 Pseudomonadota bacterium | reverse complement strand
TGAACAGGTCGTCGAGGCGCCAGGCGAGCAGCGCCGCATGCTTCTTGAAGCCGGCGGCGATCATCTTTTTCAGGTCCAGCGCCTCCGCCTTGCCCTGGGCGAGGGTCTCGGCGCGGAGGTGCTGATAGACCGCGTGCTGAAGCCAGCGGATCTTTTCCTGCGCGGCCTCGCGTTTCTTCACGAGCAGGTAAACGGTGTGGAAAAAATGGACGCGGCTCCGCTCGTTCAAGTCGTCCACGTGCTCTTCGTGGCGCAGGACGTCGTCGTCCACGGCCAGGCGGCGGCTCGCGATGCGCTTCAGGTCGTCCAGCTCGCGCGCGTATTCGAGCCACATCTTCGGGAAGGCGGCGGCGTTCGCGAGCAGGTCCGCGCGCGCCTTTTTGAGGCCCGCGATGCGCACGTCCTTGGTTATCGCCGCGGCGTGGGCGGGGAACGGCGGCTGGACGGGGACGCGCTGGTACACCGATAGGAGCAGCGACTCAGGGTGCTTGTTGGCGTGGTTCCTGTTGGCGAGCATCTCGTCGAACTTGACGAGCTTGAAGTCCCGCAGTTCGGGCGCGGGCGGCAGGGTGAGATTCGGTTTGATGCGGGTCACGGGCCAGGGACCTCCGGCGTCCCCGTTTCGGAGGTCTTGGCGAATACTTGAAAAGGAATTCTTTAAGCCGTTGATCTGGTTGCTTATCGTCGCGTCCGACGGGGTGGTATAATGAGCCAAAAGCGGCCAATCATCCGTCCATTCCCGACTCTTGCGGAGCAGCCATGCGCGCGAAATTCACCCTGGTTTTCCTGGCGAGCCTCGGCCTCTGGACCTGCAAGCAGCGCGAGGCGGAGCTCGGGTTGCTGTCCGCGGCCGAGTCCGAGGCGGCGGCGGCGCCGGCGGGCTGCGAGAAGCTCGGGGACGGCGGCGCGATCTCGGAGCAGAAGCTCCTGCAGCGCGCGGCGAACCCGGCGTGCCGCGCGAAGTTCCTCGCGACGCCGCTCGTCCGGCAGACCAAAGGCTTCACCTGCGGGGCGGCCTCGCTGCAGTCCGTGCTCTTCTTCTGGGGCGACTTCTACCCGGAAGGCATCCTCCAGCGCCTCCTCAAGGCCCACAAGGAGAACGGCACCTCCTTCAAGCGGATCCTGAAGTTCGTCCGGAGCCTCAACGTGGCGGCGAGCCGCGCGGCCTTCGACAAGGTGAGCGGCTTCGACGAGGCGGTCGAGCTCAGCGACCTGCGCACGGTGCTCGCCAGCCCCGAGGTCCAGGCGGCCCTCAAAAAGCAGGCAAAAAAGCCGGCCTTTGCCTCGGTCCTCGCGGGAATCAAGCAGCTCGAAGCCGAAGACGTCGACATCGACAAGCTGAGCGAGGCGGCGGGCTTGCGGCTCACGGGCGACGCGCCCGCGGGCAACGCGGGCGACGCGGGCGGCCACCATGATCAACCCAATACCCCGAAGACCTTGAAGACCGGCGAATACGCGGCCGAGGTCTTCGTCGACCAGACCCCGTTCAACGGCGAGGCGGGCGTGTCGACCACGGGGTGCCCGGCGGGTTCGCCGCCGGCGGCCGGGCCCTTTCAGAAGAACGCCATGACGGTGCAGCAGCTCGAGGAGGCGATCAATGCCGGCACGCCCGTCATCGCGCTGACGCAGGCCTGGACCTTCTCGAGCGATGCCGACTACGACGTGAACGAATATGAGAAGGCCTGGTACAGCGGCCACTACGTCGTCATCACCGGCTACGACGACGACAACATCTACCTCATGGATCCCTACAACATGGGCCATTACGCGTTCGTGCCGCGCGCCGAGTTCATGAAGCGCTGGCACGACTACGACGGCCTGCTGTCGAAGGACTACACGCGCTGCGCCGGCGGCGTGGAGTTGCGCAACTTCGGCCTCGTGGTCCGCCGCGCCGGCGGCGGCAAATACGTCCAGGACCAGGTCACCAAGATGTACTGATTGCTTGCCTTTCCTATCGGCGCATGGGAGATCTGACTCCCCATCCGCGCCGT
>JAYVWD010000048.1:0-4142 GCA_043786345.1 Pseudomonadota bacterium | reverse complement strand
CCCAGCGGGCCTCCCCGTTTCCGTTTGCATGGGCTACCATCGCCTCATGTTTTTAACCGGACTCCTCGTCAGCTACCTGGTCTCCGCGGGCCCGCCCTTGGCGCCCCCGTTGGGGACCCTGCTCATCGGCGATTCGCTGATGAAGGTGGGCGTCGCCCCCGTGCTCAAAAAAGAGCTGGAGGCGAAGGCTCCCGGCGCCGTCGAGAACAAGGCCAAATCCGCGACCGGCCTCGCGCGCCCCGACTATTTCGACTGGCCGACGGTGGCGCGGGACCTGCTCAAGACCGGGCAGTTCGGGACGGTCGTGATGTTCATCGGCGCCAACGACTGCCAGGGAATCATGGGCGACGACGGCGTTGCCCGCCGGTTCGACTCGCCGGAGTGGCGCGCGGTTTACGGGGCGCGGGTCCGCGCCATGGCGGCCCTGCTCTGCGAGGACGGCCGCAAAGCCTTTTGGATCGGGCTGCCGCCGATGGAAAAGGCGAGCTTCGACAAGCGGATCCGGCGGCTCGACGACTTCCTGGGCGAGACGCTGACCGCGAGCGGCACCTGCGTCAAGTACGTGCCGACCTTGGAAGCGCTTGGAACAAAAGGGAAATTCGCGGCCAAGCGAACCGTCGACAGGAAGCGCGTCCGGATCCGTGAGGAGGATGGCGTCCACATCACCCAGCACGGCGGCGCGCTGGTGGCCGACCTGCTCCTGAAGGCGATGGACGGGCCCTGAGCACTCCTCGGTCCCGCATGGTAAAATGAAAAAAACCATCGGAACCCTTAGGCGGCCATGACCAAGACCCTCGGCGACAGCCTGCGCCTCGCCCGCCTCGTGCGGATGGCGCGCGACCTCGAGCTCTCGGATGAGACGCGCGGGATCGTGCGCGAGCTGCTGCTCGCGCGCCTGGGGTCCGAGCCCGAGTGTCCGCCAGAGCGCGCCCGGCCGGCCCGTCCGGCCGATCCCGAGCCGGCGCCCGCCGCCCCGCGCCCCCGGACCCGGGCGACCACCGCGCCCCAGCAGCAGGTCTTCGGCCAGCGCACCGACCACGTCGAGCTCAAAATCCGCCAGCTGGTCGAGGCCGACGCCGCCTGGGACCGCCTGGAACCCTTGGCCTGGGAGCTCTATAGCCTGCGCCCCGACGGCGCCACGGGCGCGCGTGTCCTCGAGCTCGTGTTCCTCCACGGGGCCACGACCGACGCTGAAAGCGCCCTGGTAAAGCTCAAACACCACACGCCCGACTTCTACCGGCACGTCCACCCCGCCGTCCGCGCGCACCTGGTCGTGCGCTTTTGGCGCGAAGGCGGCGGCGAGATGCTGGTCTCGCTCCTCTTCCGCGACAAGGACGAGGCCTACCTCCAGCCCGTCGAGCGGCTGTTCATCTTCCACGGGCTGACCGGGTCGAAGAGCGAAAACGCCACCGCCTACATCTACTTCCGCCGCTATAAGCGCGAGCTGCTCGACGCCGTGCAGGCCCTCGGCGGGCACGTGAACCTGACGGTGGCGCGGTTTCTGCTCACCGCCGGCGCCCTCGCCATCGACCTCGGCTACGACCAGGACGCCCGCGAGCTCCTCGAGCAGATCGGCCCCAAGGACCCCGAGCACGACGAGGCGCTGACGCAGCTCCTCAACGCCGCCGCCGACAAGTCGAAGGCCGGCCGCAGCCACTACACCGAGATGTTGCTCCAGCACACGGACTCGCGCGAGCGCCTGAGCCTGATCGGCAAATTCCTCGCGGCGACGCGCGGCCTCGGCGGCTTCAAGGACCGGAACCGCCCGGCCCTCAACGAGATCCTGAAAAACCCGCTCGAATGGATCGGCGAGGACCCGGCGCTCTATGGCGAGCTGTCGGAGCTTCTCGTCAGAAACCGCGACCTGCTCGGGCTTTTGCCGAACCTGCACGAGCTCTTCCGCGCGCAGGCGACGAAGTACCAGAATCCCATCCTCGACGCCGCCCTCTGGCAGGGGCCGCTGACGATGGAGCCCGCGACGCCGCGCGAGTGCTTTTTCCGCGGGGTCGGGCTGCTGCACCAGTACGTGAACTGCGGCCTGTCCGCCGAGCGCTCCCTGTGGCTGGCGCGCGACCTGATCCTCGAGGCCCGCCGCGAGGCCCGCGAGCCGCTCCCCAACGACTGGAAAGAGCTGCATAAAGCGGCGACCGCCTGGATCGCGAAGAACCACTACCTGACCGAGCCCGACCGCCAGCGGATGCTCCTCCAGCTCAAAGTCGCGCTCGACCCGGGGAGCGTCATCACGAGCGACGTCGAGGACTACCTCGACCACACCGACACGCCGCCCGTGCACGTCCTCGGCAAGCTCGAGCGCCTGGCCGAGGCGAAGGCCGCGCCGGCGCTGGAATGCCGCCTGATCTTAAAGCGCGCGCAGCTCACGCACCTCACCAACGCGGACCTGAACCGCTTCTGGCAGCTCGCCAATGCGCGCAAGGACGCGGACCTCGCTTGGCGCGTCGCCAGCGTGCTGCACGCGCGCCACGCGCTCATGCCGGGCGTCCGCCACGCCTGGGAGATCTCGGGCGAAAAGCGCAGCTCGTACGAGTTCGTGCCGCCGTCGAAGCAGGCCGTCGAGCGCTGCCTCAAGGGCTTCCAGCCGCGCGCCGCGCGCCTCGCGTTCGCCTGCCTGCACGTGGGGCCGGTCCTGCCCGAGCTGCTCGCGATCCTCGACGAGGGCGCCAAGGTGATCCGCCAGTCGGGCTCGCCCGCCGACAGCATCGAGGCGTCCGCCGACAAATTGCTGTCGGGCCTCTCCTGGCTCGCGACGCCCAAGCGGCGTTACCTCTTCAGCACCGACGCCGCCTTCGGCGCGACGGCGATCCCGGCGTTCATGCAAAAGCTGCCGGCGAACGCCTGGTCGATCCTCGTCGCGAAGCTCGCCGAGCGCCTCGGCGCCAACGCCTGGGGCTTCAGGCTCTCGCGCCTCCACGCGCAGACGCAGGACCTGATCCCGCGGATCGCGGCGCGCCAGGACCTGCGCCAGCACTCGGGCAAAATTGCCAAATGGCTCAAGGATTTGGCGCCCGAGCAGCGGGCCGCCTGGACCGACCTGACGCAGCTCACGCGCGCCTTCGACGACGACCAGGCGCAGGATGCGCTGGCGATGTTCATCTGCCGGCTCGCGACGCTCATGTTTCAGAACCACCACATGGCCCTCGCGTCCCTGCACGCGATGCGCGCCAGCGCGGCCATCGTCTGGGACCTGGAGCAGTTCATCGTGAGCGACGCCTACTCCGACCTGCGCAAGAAGCTCGAGACGCAGAACCGCGTCCTCGTCCCCAACGCCTTGCAGCGGATGACCTCGATCGTCCTGGCGGAGAACTCATGATTGCCGCGGTCCTGCTCGCCACGGCCGCCACGCTCGGCACGGTGCGCCTCACCGAGACCTCGATCACCGAGACCGGCACGGTGGATGGCAGCGATTTCAAGATGAAAACGAAAGGTTACGGCCTTGGCTACATCCACCCGAGCGGCTTCGGGGGGCACCTGACCTCGCTCTCCAGCACCGGCGCGGGCGGCGACGGCACGGGCCTCACGTACGCCGACCTCCGGCACGTCTACCTCGACGGCTCCTACACGGAAGGGTTCCTCGAGGACCACCTCCTGGTGACCGGCGGATTCGGTATCGGAATCGCGGGCAAGGCGCGCTTTCAGACGGCCGGCGGCGCGGGGCAAGAGACCTCGGATTTCGCCTCCAAGGACTGGTTCATCGGCCCCGGTTTCTCGGTCGGCTGGTTCGAGGCCTACTGGATTCACCGGCGCAACTTCATCGAGTATAAGAAGGACGGCGGCGGCGAGATCACGATGAGCTCGCGGCACTACCAGCTGGGGCTGGGCGCGCGTTTCTGAGTCACCCCGCCTTTTGGCCGCTGAAATCCCGAGAAAGGAATGCCCATGGCGCCCTGCAAGCTGCTCCGCTCCGGTCTGCTCGCGGCCCTGGCCCTCGCCGGCGCCTGCAAGAGTGACGGCTACAACGGCTCCGAGCTGAAGACCAACCTCGGCGTCCTCGGCAACGAGCTCGCGACGCAGGCCTTCACCAGCTACAAGGCGAAGCCGCCGGGGCAGCACTGCCTGGCGGCCGGCGCCGGCAAGCACGTCATCGTCACCGGCTTCGGCCTGTTCGCCAACGCCTCGTACAACAT
>JAYVWD010000047.1:0-4177 GCA_043786345.1 Pseudomonadota bacterium | reverse complement strand
GCCGCCCAGTACCATTTCGGCAAGGGCGGCGCCAACGACCCCTATCAAACCTGCGATAAGCCCCCGCTCTTGGGCCTGGGCGCGCAGGGCCACTGCATCCCTTACACGCGGATCGGCAAGCTCAAGACCTACCAGAAAGACGGCAGCGAGAACCCGAACGTGGACGTGATCTACACCTGCCGCCGCTACACGCCGCGCCTCGGGCAGCAGGTCTGGCAGAACAACGCCTACGAAGGCTCGCTGTACCCCGGCTTCGAGGACATCGCGATGATCATGCACGACCGCGTCTCCGGCGAGTCCTGCTTCTTCCAGATGCTCCAGGCGAATGCCGCGCCGATGGACGGCCGGCGCGTCCCGCCGCCGACGGAGGACGCGCTGCCGCCCGGCTCGCCGCCTTTCGCCGTCGCGGCCAAGACCTTCTGGCTCGGCCCCGTCGACGCCGCCGCGAAAAGCTGCAACCGTTGCCACGACTCCGACCCCTGGATGCACAGCCCCTACATCGACCAGGCGCGCGCCGCGGACGGCAAGCCCTTCGTCCCGAGCGGCGCCTTCGGCGGCGGCCGCAGCGGCAAATACAGCGTCATCGGCAACCGCGGCTTCAACAAATGGCAGAAATCCCTGGCCATCTCCAGCACCGTCACCACCGACACCAACGGCAAGTCCTGCACGAGCTGCCACAACGTCGGCAACATCAACGGCTGCGGCAGCTGGGCCCGGCAATCCAGCGGCCTCGAGCTCGCCGCGAACGTGACGCAGATGGGCGCGACCGCCTACGAGTACAGGTACTGGATGCCGCCGGGCGACGCCAACGTGCACTCGGAAGCCGACTGGCAATCCTCGGGCTTCAAGCGCGCCGCCGAGCGCCTTCTCGCCTGCTGCAACAACCCCCAACAAGTCGGCTGCTCGGCGACGCCGGTGATGACGGTACCCCCCCCTTATGCAACCGACTGACAAAGGCGCCTTCCGCTGCGCGGTCATCGCGGTCTTCCAGGACGAGAACGGCAACGTCCTCCTCTGCGAGCGCGCCGACGCGGACGGCGTCTGGCAGCTCCCGCAGGGCGGCGTCGACCAGGGCGAGTCCAGCGTCGCCGCGCTCCGCCGCGAGATGCGCGAGGAGATCGGCACCGACCAATTCGACATCCTCCGCGTCGGCGAGGGCGAGACGCGCTACGTCTACCCGCTCCCCGGCCACTACTTCGGCCAGTCGCTCAAGTGGTACCTGGTCCGCCTCCGCCCCGGCATCGCGCCGGCCGTGACCCATGGCTCGGACGGCTTTCAGGACTTTCGCTGGGTCGGCCCCGATGCCGTCCTCGCCGCCGCAACCCCTTGGAAACGCGCCGCCTACGCCGAAGGACTGGCGGCGCTCGGGTTGATCCTCAAAGTGCCGGCGAGCCTTTCCTTCGGGGCGAAGCCGACCGCCTCATAGAGGCGCGCGGCATGGTCGTCGGTTCGGCGCCGGACGCAAAGCCGTCCGAGCAGCCGGTGTCGCCCCACAATTCGGGCAGACCCCGGCGCCTCGATCCATAACTAACTGTTTTTATGAATGGAATTCCAGCGTGCCCCTGGTTTGTCTAAAACTAAGGGAACGGGGGCGTTCTGCCGATGAATAGCGCATGGAAATAGGAGCATTGACCGGAGCCCGGACCACGTCGATGAGGACCAGGAGCCTCCGCTTCATGGCAGTCACACTGGCTTCCTTGCTGGCGACCTCGGCCTGCAGCAAGAAGTCCGGAAACGGCAACGCATCCGATCAAAAGCCCGCTGGCGCCGAAGTGAACGGCGAAGGTACCGCCCACGTCGACGAAAGCGGCAGCGAGTCGGACGACGGGTTTGTCTTGGCGACGGACTCGACGCCGATCAGCGGGGTCAATCTGGCCTTCCAGGCGCTGCGCGCCAGCTTGAACCTGACCGGCGAAAAATACACCGTCACCGGCATTGCCGGCGACGGCAGCCGGCATATTCTCCTGCAGGGAACGCAACTCGGCCTCTCGTTCCCGTTCCCGGTGCCGGAGTCCATGACCCTCCTGATCGAAGTCGCGGGCCGCGCCGCGGTCGTGGGGCCGCTGACCAAGGGTGCGGCCACCAATCCGGCGGTACCTGTCGGCGTCGTCCTCAATCCCAAAGCGACGCTAGCGGCGCATTTTTTCGACTTGGCGATCGCTGAACATTGGGGCGCCACCCTGGCAGCCCGCCAACTCATCGACGTGCTCGAACTGCAGCGCCTTGCCGCCCTGTCAAACGACCTCGAAACACGCCGCGGTCGCGCGCTGAGCGAAAGCGATTATGCCGCGTTGATCGCGGCCTTCATCGAGGGAAACGCGGCGATCGTCGCCAAACTGGCGGCCGCCGGCGCCAGCGACGAGGGAATAGCGCAAAGCTTCGCGTCCGGCGTGCAGGCGCTACTGGTCAAGACTGCGGCGGATTTCGACAAGAAGAATTATAGCGATTGGGCCGTCCTCGAGTTCGGTCGAAAGGCGACCATTGACGCTCGCCGGCAATGGCTTCATGGTGCGGCCGAGCAGGACATCCTTTCGACCGCCGCGGCGCTTTCGGTCTTGGCCGCAGGCAGCCCCACGGATGATCAACGCGATTTTCTGCGCACCGCCGTCTTCCGTCAGAACGTCAACGATCTGATCGCCGCTGGTCAGGACTTTTCAGCTGCGACCAAGCAGCAGATCGCCGAGGCCATGTGGACGGTCGTGCGTGGCACCCCTGACCAGGAAATCCAGGCCGAGGTTTCCGGCCAGGCGACGAGTCAAACGCCAGCGCAAAGGCTGGCGGCCGCCCTCGCCGCGGCCGGCACTGAACAAGGCGAGGTGGCCGCGGCCGTCCGGGCGGCCATTTTGATGTCGGTCGCCACCGCGCCGGAGCTCTCGTCCACCGTGTCATCGGCGACCAACTCCGCAACCGTCCAGGTAACGGCCCACTTCGCCGTGCCGGTGACTGGCCTGATATTGGGCGGGATTTCCGTCGAGAACGGGACGGCCGACAATCTCATCGGCTGGGGCCAAGACTATTCGTTTGACGTCACCGCCGCGCATGACGGCCCCGTCAGCGTAACCCTTGCCGCGGGCGCTGCGGTCGATGCCGCGAGGAATAAGACGGTGGCCTCGAGCGCTTTGACATTTGCTTATGACGCGCGGCCGCCGTCCGTGCAAATCGCCACGGTGTCCCCGAGCGTCACGAACACCTCGCCGGTCGCCGTGACCGCGCACTTTAGCGAAGTGGTGGCCGACTTCAGCGCCAGCCAAATCCAGGTCACTAACGGCGTAGCGGCGAATCTTGTCGGCGCCGGGCAGGACTTCGCCTTCGACGTGGCGGCGATGCAAAACGGGCCAGTCACCGTCTTGGTCTTGGCTGGAGCCGCCACCGATGGCGCGGCTAACGGCAATACGGCGTCGAACACGCTCACCTTCGCCTTCGATGACGTCGTTCCCGGCGTACAGCTGGCCAGCGCCACGCCGGATCCGACCAATGGACCGATCCATGTCACCGCGCACTTCAGTAAAGCCGTCGCGCAGTTTCGAGCCGGCAATATCGTCGTCTTGAACGGCGCCGCCACGACGATTGAGGGCTCGGGGCAGGACTATGGCTTTGACGTCACCGCTACCGGTGACGGCGCCGTAACTATCGCGTTGCCCGCCGGTGCCGGGACCGACGTCGCGGGCAACGCCAGCGCGGCGGCGGCGCCGATCAACGTCACGTTCGACGGCACGCCGCCCGCGGCGTCCCTGAGCGGCACACCAACGGGGGTCACGGACCAGACGGCGCTGAACGCCGCGGTCTCAGCCAACGAGGCGCTGGCCGCATACAGGTACAAAGTTGGCGCCGCGGCCTCGATTGATTGCGCCAACGCCGCAGGGTACACGCTGGCCTCAAACGTTGACGCGGCATTAGCCGTTGACACCTCCGCCCTTGCTGACGGCGCCGTTAGAATCTGCGTCGTCGGTCAGGATCTTGCCGGCAATTGGCAGGCCCTCGGCCATGCGACGACGAGCACGTGGACCAAACTGGCGGCGCCGCCGCCGGCATTGACCGGCTTTGCGGCGGTGACCGGGAGCGGCTTCAGGTTCATCAATCTGGCATTGACGTATCCCGGCGACACCTCCCCCTATGCGGCCGTCAAGATACGCCGCATCGCCGGCGCCACGGCGCCCAATGCCGATTGTGCGACGGA
>JAYVWD010000046.1:0-6622 GCA_043786345.1 Pseudomonadota bacterium | reverse complement strand
CCGTTCGCCGGGAAGTGGGCGACGTCGAGCTTGGGGCTCTCGGCCGTCAGCTCGAGCTTTTCGCCGCTGCGCGGGTCCTGCCAGATGAAGCCTTCGTTCAGGATCCCGATCAGCT
Source organism: Pseudomonadota bacterium (assembly GCA_043786345.1). Taxonomy (GTDB): domain Bacteria; phylum Bdellovibrionota_B; class Oligoflexia; order Oligoflexales; family CAIYRB01; genus JANOTL01. The sequence continues at coordinate 6,507 of JAYVWD010000046.1, read as the reverse complement.
CGTGGGCGAAGATGACCCGGATGTTGCGCCGCTCGGCCTGGCCCGGGTGCGCGTAGCCGCTGCGCTGGAGGTTCGCCAGGTTTTCGATCCAGTAGTACTTGTCCTCGTCGTTCTTCGGCGCGGCGACGAGACCGAGGCCCCCCTCCTGCACCTTGCCGGCGATGTAGCGCGCGTACGCCTCGATCTGGACCTCGAGGGTCTGGGACTGGTCCTTCGCCGGGTCGAGGCCGAGCATTTCATAGGTCAGGCCGAAGGCGGTCTGCGTCATGAGGGTGCCGCGGCTGACGGGCGCCCCCTCGCCGTTCGTCGACAGGTAGTGGGCCGAGGCCTTCTGCGGCGCGAGGCGCGACTCCAGGTAGGCCGTCGCCATGAGGAAGCGCGCCGGAACGCCGGATGTGTGCGCCGCGTCGCGGAAGGCGGCCTCGACGACGCCGACCTTCGCGGGGGCGCCGCCGTTCGACGCTTCCTTTTTGCCGCAGGAGGGCAGCAAGGTCACTGCGCAAATAAGCGGCAGAACGGCTAAACGCTTGAAGGACCAGGTCATTTTGTGGCCTCCCGAGATCGCATGGGCTTGCAGTGGATGAATCGATTATAACCGAAGCGCTGCAAGCCTGCTGGCCTCATGGCCAAATCACTAAATCTAAAAGCTATTTACGCGACCTTTATCGAATCTTCATGGGCGCGGCTTAAACCTTGCCCACTTGAAACTTTAGGGAGCACCCCATGATGATCGGCCTCTTGTTTACCGCAGCCTCGTCGGCGTTCGCCGCGGGCGCGACCGTCGAAGGAAACGTCAAGATCGACGGGTCCAGCACCGTCTTCCCCATCACCGAAGCGATCGCCGAAGAGTTCCAGAAGAGCAACCCCAAGGTCCGCGTGACCGCGGGCGTCTCGGGAACCGGCGGCGGCTATAAGAAGTTCGTCGTCGGCGAGACCGACATCAACGACGCCTCCCGCGCCGTGAAGCCCGAAGAGCTCAAGGCCGCCGCCGACAACAAGATCGAGATGATCGAACTGCCGGTCGCCTTCGACGGCATCTCCATCGTCGTCAACCCGAAGAACACCTGGGTCAAGCAGCTGACCTTCGCCCAGCTCAAGAAGCTCTGGGAGCCGGACTCCAAGGTCAAGACCTGGAAGGACCTGGACGCCAGCTGGCCGGACAAGGCCATCAAGCTCTACGGCCCCGGCGCCGACAACGGCACGTTCGAGTACTTCACCGAAGAAGTCAACGGCAAGGCGAAGGCCTCGCGCAGCGACTACACGGCGAGCCCGAACCCGAACATCCAGGTCAACGGCATCGTCGCCGACGAGAACGCGCTCGGCTACTTCGGCTACGCGTACTACGGCGAGAACAAGGGCAAGCTCCGGGTCATCCCGATCGCGAAGCTCAACGAGGCCGTCACGCCCGATGAGAAGACGATCGAGACCGGCAAGTACCCGCTGTCGCGCCCGCTCTTCATCGTCGTCAACAAGAAGTCGGCGGAGCGCCCGGAGGTCGACGCCTTCGTGAAGTTCTACCTGACGCAGGCCAAGACGGTCGTCATGCAGGTCGGCTACATCGCCCTCCCGGCGAAGATGTACGACGAGTCGATGCAGCGCTACACGACCCGCAAGACGGGCCCGTGGACGGCGAGCGCTTCGCACTGACCCGGACGGCCAGCTCAAGGAGGGCGTCATCAAAACCGCGACGCGCATCAGGATCGCCAAGGCCGAAGAGGCGGTGGTCAAAAAAGTGATGCTGGTCTGCGCCGGGCTCTCCGTCGCGATCACGGCCGGCATCGTCGCCGTCCTCCTCGGCGAGACGATCGAGTTTTTCCAGACCGTTCCCATCCGGGACTTCTTCACCGGAACCCATTGGGCGCCGCTCTTCGAGCCGCGGAGCTTCGGGGTCCTCCCCCTGCTCTGCGGGACCTTGTTGATCGCCATCGGCTCGGGCCTGGTCGGGATTCCCGCCGGGCTCGGGGCCGCGATCTTCCTCAACGACTATGCCCCGCGCAAGCTGCGCAACGTGATCAAGCCGGTCATGGAGATCCTGGCCGGCGTCCCGACCGTCGTCTACGGCTACTTCGCCGTGACGACGATCACCCCCGCCCTCCGTCGCGTGCTTCCCGACACCGACGTCTTCAACGCGGCCAGCGCCGGCATCGTCGTCGGCATCATGGTGCTGCCGATGGTGACCTCGCTCTGCGACGACGCGCTGCGCGCCGTCCCCCGCTCGCTGCGGGAAGCGGGCTACGCCCTCGGCACGACGAAGTTCGAGGTCTCGACCCAGGTGGCGCTGCCCGCGGCGCTCTCGGGGATCGCGGCGTCCTTCATCCTGGCCCTCTCGCGCGCCGTCGGCGAGACGATGGCCGTCGCCCTCGCGGCCGGGTCGACGCCGAAAATGGCGCTCAACCCCTTCGAAAGCGTTCAGACCTTGACGGGTTACATCGTCCAGGTGAGCATGGGCGACACGCCGGCCGGGACCATCGAATACAAGTCCATCTTCGCGGTGGGCATGGTGCTCTTCGTCTGCACGATCTTTTTCAATGTCCTGGCGTACCATCTCGTCAAGCGCTTCCGGAGCGTCTACGAATGAGCGGAGACACGACGACGATGACCTTTTCGGCAGAAGCCTCGGCCATCGCCGAAGGCGCCACCCTCGAGCGCGCCCGCTGGAATCCGCGCCTCGCGCGGCGGCGGTTCACCGGGCAGGTGTTCTTCGTCGCGACGATGCTCGCGGTCGTCTTCGCGGTCCTGGCCCTGACCGTGCTCCTGACCACGATCTGGCAGGACGGCGCCGCGAAGCTCAGCCTCGAGTTCCTCGCCAGCTTCCCGTCGCGGTTCGCGGCGAAGGCCGGCATCAAGAGCGCCATCTACGGCTCGGTCTACGTCGCCGTCTTCACGTTTCTGTTCGCGGTCCCGGTCGGCGTCGCGGCGGCGATCTACCTCGAGGAGTTCGCGGCGGATACGCGGCTCCGCCGGGTCATCGACATCAACATCGCGAACCTGGCCGGCGTCCCCTCGATCGTCTACGGAATGCTCGGCCTCGCGGTGTTCGTCCGCCTCGCGGGCTTCGGTCGGAGCATCATCGCCGGCGCGCTCACGATGGCGGTGCTGATCCTGCCCATCATCATCGTCGCCTCGCGGGAAGCCCTGAAGGCGGTCCCGAACTCGATCCGGCTCGCGGCTTACGGCCTCGGTGCGACGCGCTGGCAGACCATCCGGGCGCACGTGCTGCCCGCGGCGATGCCGGGCGTCATGACCGGGATCATCCTGTCGATGTCGCGCGCCGCCGGCGAGACCGCGCCGCTGCTCATGATCGGCGCGCTCTCTTATGTCGCGTTCGTACCGGACGGCCCGATGGACGGGTTCACGGTCCTGCCGATCCAGATCTATAACTGGGTCTCGCGGCCGCAGGACGAGTTCCACCAGATCGCCGCCGCCGGCATCCTCGTCCTGCTCGCGGTTCTACTCGCGACCAACGCCCTGGCCATCATCATCCGCTACCGCTTTCAAAGGGACACTTGATGGAAAGCGCCCCGGTCAACGTCCTGGAAACCAAGGACCTCAACATCTCCTACGGCACGCACCGCGCGGTGCTCGACGTGTCGCTGGTCATGCCGGAGCGCTCGATCACCGCGATGATCGGCCCGTCGGGCTGCGGCAAGTCGACCCTGCTCCGGACCTTCAACCGGATGAACGACTTCGTCCCCGGCGCCAAGGTCACGGGCGAGGTGCTGTTCCGCGGCAACGACATCTACGCCCGGGGCATGGACGCCGTCCTGATCCGCCGCCAGATCGGCATGGTCTTCCAGAAGCCGAACCCGTTCCCGTCCTCGATCCGCAAAAACATCACCTGGGGCCCGAAGGTGAACGGCTTCCAGGGCGACCTGGACCAGCTCGTCGAGACCTCCCTCCGTCGGGCCGCCCTCTGGGACGAGGTCCGGACGAAGCTCGACGAGAGCGGCCTCGCGCTCTCGGGCGGCCAGCAGCAACGCCTCTGCATCGCCCGGGCGATCGCGATGGACCCGGACGTGATCCTCATGGACGAGCCCTGCTCAGCCCTGGATCCGGCCTCGACCCTCAAGATCGAACGGCTGATTCTCGAGTTAAAAGAGCGATTTACGATCGTCATCGTGACGCACAACATGCAGCAGGCGCGGCGGGTCAGCGACTTCACCGCGTTCATGTACCAGGGCGAGATGGTGGAGTACGGCAAGACCGAGGAGGTATTCGAGTCACCGACCATGGACCTGACCCGCGACTACGTTTCCGGACGATTTGGATGACACCAGGGGAGCAAAGACCTATGAGCTTGGGAATGGCGACACCTGACGACAACATCCTATTGATCGAGGACGACTCGGACATCTCCGAGTTGGTCCAGTACAACCTCGAGCGCGAAGGCTACAAGGTGACGGCGGCGGCCGACGGCGAGCTCGGCTGGGCCCAAGCGGTCCAGATGAAGCCCGACCTGATCGTCCTCGACCTCATGCTGCCGACCATGGACGGCCTGAGCGTGTGCAAGAAGCTGCGCTCGTCGCCGGAGACGATGGGGATCCCGATCGTCATGCTCACCGCCAAGGGCGAGGAGAGCGACATCGTCATCGGCCTCGAGATGGGCGCCGACGACTACATCTCGAAGCCGTTCAGCCCGAAAGAGCTGATCGCGCGCATCCGCGCCGTCCTCCGGCGCCCGCGCGCGGCGGCGACGGCGATGGACGAGGGGCGCCGCACGGTCGGCCCCATCACGATCGACGTGGAGCGCCACGAGGCCTACCTCAACGCCAAGCCGTTGGCGCTGACGCTGGCGGAGTACCGCCTGCTCTCGACGCTCATCTCGCGGCCGGGACGCGTGTTCACCCGCGAGCAGCTCCTCGAGAAGATCACCGGCGGCGAGGTGTACGTGATCGACCGCAACGTCGACGTCCACATCCGCGCCATCCGCAAGAAGCTCGGCGACGAGGCCGAATTCATCATCACGGTTCGGGGAGTCGGGTATAAATGCCGCGAATGAGTGTCTGGCGCTCGCGGTTCTTCTGGAAGATCTACGCCGCCTTCTCCCTGCTTTTCCTGACCATGACGCTGATCGTGTCCTGGACCGTCTTCGCCCGCGTCCAGAGCTCGATCCGCGCCGGACTCCGGGAAAACCTGCGCGACAAGGTCGAGTTCCTCTCCCCTTACGTCGAGGATGAGCTCGCCAACGGGCGGCACCCGAGCGACCAGCTCATCCAGCGGCTCGGCACGTCCAGCGGCTCGCGCATCACGGTCATCGCCAAGGACGGCGCGGTGCTGACCGACTCGGAGGCCCTGCCGGGGACCCTCGAGAACCACCTCCAGCGGCCCGAGATCCAGCAGGCCCTGAACGAGCCGTTCGGCTTCTCCGAGCGCCGCAGCGACTCGGTCAACAAGTACATGTTTTACTTCGCCAAGGTGGTGAAGCGGGACGACGTCGTGCTCGGCTTCGTGCGCGTGGCGCTCACGACGGAGCACGTCGACCGGGAGCTGCTGTCGCTGCAGCTCACGATCGCGGCGATCTCGGCGTTCGGCGTGATCCTGGCGCTGGCGCTCGGGTGGAGCCTGGCGCGGCGCGTGACCGTGCCGCTGAGCGAGATGGTGCGCGTCGCCGAAGCCTTGCGCAACGGGCACTATGAGGCGAAGGTCACGCCGGCCGGCGGCGGCGACGAGATCGGCCAGCTCGGCGAGACCCTCAACCGGCTCGGCACCGAGCTGACCAGCAAGATCAACGACCTGCATCGCCTGGAGAACGTGCGCCGCGACTTCGTCGCCAACGTCAGCCACGAGATCAAGACGCCCCTCACCTCGATCAAAGGCTACGTCGAGACGCTGCTCGGCGGCGCGATCAACGACTCCGTCAACAACATCCGTTTCCTCGAGAAGATCGACCGCAACGCGGCCCGCCTGACGGCCCTCGTGCAAGACCTGTTGAGCCTCGCCAAGATCGAGGCCGGCGAGGACACGTTCCGGCCGACCTCGATCGAATGGAACTCCATCATCACCTCGGTCGTCGCCCGCTACGAGGACACGATCCAGCAGAAGAACCTCAAGGTCAAAATCAACGCGCCGCTGACGATCCTGTCGGTGATGGGCGAGCGCGAGGCGATGACGCAGGTCCTCGACAACCTGCTCACGAACGCCCTCAAGTACACCCCCGACGGCGGCCGCATCACGGTGTCGCTGTTCGCCAAGAACGGCTTCGCGAAGCTCGTCGTCGAGGACACCGGGATCGGGATCCCGAGCGAGCATCTTGACCGCATCTTCGAGCGCTTCTACCGCGTCGATAAGGCGCGATCGCGCGACCTGGGCGGCACGGGCCTCGGTCTTTCCATCGTGAAACACCTGGTTTCCGCGATGCACGGCGACGTGGGCGTCGAGAGCGAGCTCAGCGTCGGCAGCAAATTCACCGTGCGGCTCCGCCTCACGACCTGAACTAAGCCCTTCATACAAGGCGCTTCGCCCGGCACGCCCATAACGCTTATTTTCGCATACAAGACCAATATATCC
>JAYVWD010000045.1:0-2392 GCA_043786345.1 Pseudomonadota bacterium | reverse complement strand
CCGTCGAGCTGCCGACGGCGGGCCATGACTTCGCCAACGACCGGATCCTCCGCGACCAGATGGCGGTGGCCATCCTGGATGCGCTGCCTGCGGCGGCGTGCTTTACGCCGGGAACCGCGGCCCCGTCGACCGCGAAACCGGCACTGGCCGCGCTCGCGCCTACGGAGCTGACACTCTTTGACCTGACCTTTCTGCCGCGCTCACGCCTGTGGAAGGCTGAAATCCGGGGCAGCGCCACGCGCGTCGGGACCGCCTGGAAGCTGGTCCTTGCCGCCCGTGATCAGCCTGGCAATGCCCGCTGCCTCTACGGCCAGCGCCGTGATGGCCGCGGCGACGTGCTACGGTCTTTGATCGCAGGCGCCAGCCGCCGCCGCCCCAGGCTCACGGCATCACGCGGCGAGAGCGACGCCACGACCGTCTCGAGCCTCGTCAAAGCCGTCACGATCGACAACGTCGCGAACGGCTACGTCGGGCTCCGCTATGGCCTCGAACTGGTTGATCCGTCGACGGCCGTCCTGCGACCGTCCAACCTTATCGGCCTCCTGGCGGAGTTTCGCGGCGGCTGGGTGACAGGCCTTAGGATCTATATGGACGTCGTCCCGCAGGCAGCCAACAACGTCGCCGGCAACTCGCTCTACCTCTCCTGGCAACGTATCGAGGCGGGCTACGGGTTCGGTTACGAGCCGACCGGCAACGTTGCGACCACCATGCACCTTAGACGCCTGGAACTCGCGCCGAAGGTCGGCGCCTGGACCGTCGCCGCCAACTTACCGGTCGTCGATAACGGTGTGGCTCGCGCCGAGGAGTTCACGACGAAGAATGCCTTGAGCTTTGGCTACGAGCTCAGCGTCGAATTTTTCTGGCCAGATTTTTTTCTTCGCCCCTGGCACGCCCGGGACCAGTCGTTCTCCGGACTTGGCCTGAAGTTGCCGAGCCACGTCCGCTCGACCCGCTACGGGCTCGACCTGTTCTTCAAAGGCCCGCGCATCGGACTGTTCGACAGCTACCGGAACCATGTTTCGTTTATCGTCTTCGCCTTTCAAGACAGTCTGTTGCTCGAGGGCCATCAGGGCGGCAGCGCCAGCCTCAAGCCTTCAGCCGGTCAAAGCACGGGCGAGCCCTTTAACCTCGGGCTCTCGACAGCCTATGGAGGTGGTGGTGTCAGCATCTCTTGGTAGTGGTGTCCTCTTCCTCATGTTCGTGGCGATGCCAGCGGCGCGCGCCGCCGAGACGCCCGCCGACCCGGAGGCATGGGCCGCGCGGCTTCGCGAGATGGTCGCCGAGCGTCCGGACGACTTCGCCGGTGGGCGGTTCGTCGGCCGCATCGCCTTGGCGACCGGCGGCAGCGGCAGCTTTGAGCCGCTTACCGCGCTATCCCAAGCAGCCTGGGGCAAAGTCAGCCAGGCCGATCTCGCCCTGATGGCGAGCGTCGCCTTCAGCGCCAAGCTCAATGCCTTTGACGCACGCACTCTGGGCGCACCCGTGATCCTGGCGCTGGCCCAGGCGGACGCCGTCCTTGCCTTCCAGCCGGAAGGGTCGGTCGAGGTCGTTGAAGCCCTGCGCCCCGACACCGCCATCGCGACCGCAGTGTTGGCCAGAGGCACCGACAGCTCCGGCATGCCATCGGCCGCGGCACTCGCCCGCGTTCTCGCCGACGTCCTTGGCTACGACGGGGTCATCTTAGACGACAGCGGGCCGCTCGTCCTCGCCCGGACCCCCAACTTCGCCGGTAGCGGCGAGCTCTTTGCCGTAGCTATCGAAGGCTCCGCCGGCAAGGCGCGCCTCGCCGCGGGCGAGCGTCAACGCGGTACGATGATCATGCGTCTTGAGCGCAGCCACGGACGTTTCACGACCTTCAGGAAGCTGGCGGCTCGATCTGCCGCGCGTCTCTCGTTCGGCACCAAGCTCGTGATCGAGCACCCGTCCAGCCCTACTGCGTCAGGAGCGCCGACGAAGGCCGGCGCTCCGCCACGATAACGACAGGCTCGCGGAAGATCGCGGCGGACGTATCTTCGACAAATCCTGCGGCGGCTTCCGCTTGGCGCAAAAATGGGCGGCTCACGAGGTAAGTTGGATAACCGAGAGCTTTGTTGTAGACGAACACCATGCGGCTCTCCTCCGGAAGGTCCTCGAGGCGCGCCACAAGCGCCGCCGCCGGGCCTTCGAACGCGAAGTCGGCGCCGAGCTGCGCCATGAGCAGCGCGGCGACGCTCCGGGCGGCGCTGGACGGCTGCGCCGTGGCGATGACCTCGCCGCCCCGAACCAGGCAGAGGCTGGCGTCGTCGGCATTGGGAGCCTCGGGATGGACCCGGAAGCGGCGGGCGGCGCGCACCAAGGCCCAAACCTTGGGAAGGTCCTCGGCGTGAGCCAAAGTCAAGCGCAACCCGGCACC
>JAYVWD010000044.1:0-3695 GCA_043786345.1 Pseudomonadota bacterium | reverse complement strand
GGCGCCGCCGGCCGGCCCCGGTATTGCGTCGACCACGCTTTTTCGGCCGGAAGCTATGACCTCTTTCTGGGCAAACTCTATTTGTCCGGAATGCTCGAGACGGATACCTGCACCCGCGAGCGCGACGAGTTCGCGTGCCACGTGAAGCTTCTGCCGAAGGACTTCCATGGCGGCGAGCTGGTCGATGCGGATTGCCGGTTTCACAAAACTCAAAGCACCGTCTTGCCCTTCCGTGCCGCCCCACGCCGCTACCATGTCCAGGCGACGGCGGAGCAGCTAAAGCCTTTGCCGGACCCGTTTCCGCCGGCGAACTCGGAGCTCGTCAACGCCGCCAATGGCACGTTTCAGGGCTACCTTCACCACGAAGGTCAGAACCGCTACCAGCCGCTGCGGCTCAACGTCCTGGCGACGAACTCGACGGTGAACCCGCACAATGAGAACAATGTCTACGTCTCCGTGTCGTCGGTCCTCTCCTTCGGCCGGACGCCCGCTGCCGATTTCTGGGCGCAGCAGTTCGACCGCCGCACGCTCTATGTCGTCCCGGGCTACACGCTCGGAAGCCCGGACTCCGACACGTTTCTCCAGGTTCGCCAGTGGGCCAAGGGCTACATAGCCGGCGACTGGTACTCGATGCAATTCGGCAAGGTCGGGACCTTTGAAGTCGTCAAGGATGCCACCGTTCCGGCGCTGCCCGCGGACGCCGCCGTCATCCCCGGCATCGCCGGCAGCCTCCGGGGTCCGGGCGACCGGGGCAATGGCAGCCACGATTATTGGGACTTGGACCTCATCGTCCCGAGGCAGCCGCGCGGCCACGACAAGGCGACTTTGCTTTTCCAGGGCAACTACCGGCTGCACGCCGGCGGCGTCGCCTGGCCGACGAAGAAGATCGTCCGCGGCTCCTACGACCTGTACTCCGGCGCCCTCGGCTGGCTCGTCGACGACCAGAGCGTGGGCGAGGCGAAGCTCGTGAGCGGGCTCGTGGACGGCGCGGGCGGCGCGCGGCTCTTTTGGCCGAACGACCGCGCCTGGGCGGTCGGGGTCTTTGAGCACACTTGGGAAGCTTACGTCAAATATACTCCCTGATTTTAGAGGTATGCAGCGATGACCAAAGGCAAGGCACGAAATCTGGCATTCCGGGCGTTTCTCGTCGCGCTGACCGCGCTCCTCCTCGTCGGCGGTTTCCGCTACCGCGCGCTCGCGAACGACGACGACAACCCGTATACGCAGCTCTACAAGCTCCGCGTGTCGCAGGCGGAGTCGAACGTCAAGCGCGCGGAGGCGCTCGAGCAGCTCGCCTCCGGCAAGCTGGCCCGGGGCGAGCGGCTCCTCTCGAGCGCGGCGATCTCGCGCGAGGAGTACGAGACGCTCGTGTCGGACAGGGCCGTGACGAACGCGGACTCGGGTCTTGCCCGCCAAAAGGTCGATGAAGCCAAGGCGTACCTCAAAATCATCGAGGCCCTGGTCGCCCGGGGAGTCTCGATTCCGCTCTGCACTTATGAGACGGAATGATCATGGGGACCAAGCGTTGGCCCGTCTGTTTCGTGGCCTTGCTCGTGCTGGTCGCGCTTAGCGCGTCGCCGGTCCTTGCGGAGTCGCAGTACCTCTTTATGTTCGCGTCCGCGAAGGCGCGCGCGATCGCCGGGCTCGCCCGCCAAAGGGCCCGGGAGGTCCTGGCGCGGCAGGACTTCGCGCGCGAGGCCTACCTCTTCCGGGAAAATGCGACCTCTGCCCAGGAATACGAGCAATCCTACGCGGCTCAGGTCGTCGCGGCGTACGACCTCGAGATCGCGACCGCGCGCGCGCAGGCGGCGGCGATCACGCTCGAGCTGGCGCAGACCCTGGCGCGCACCGGTCAGAAGATCCCGGTTTGCCGGCGGAAGAAGCCCAAGGACGAGGACATGGTGAGCAAGTTGCTCAAGAGAAAGGCCGAGCCGCTAAGGCCGCAGCAACCGGACACGCTCTCCGGCACCGGCACATCGATCCAGATTCCCGACCCGGCGCCGGCGCCCGCCCCGACTCCCGTGCCGGATCCGGCGCCTACGCCCGACCCAGGACCGGGGCCTGGGCCTGGGCCCGGCCCTGGGCCTGATCCTGGGCCGGATCCTGGGCCGGATCCTGGGGGTGATCCCGGTGGCGGCACCCCCGCACCGTCGCCCGGTGGGACGCCCGCCCCGGCTCCCGGCCCTGCGCCCGCGCCCGGCTCCGGCCCTGGCCCTGGCCCTGGCCCTGGCCCAGCGCCTGGACCGCAACCGGGACCCGCTCCGGGTCCGACTCCTCCTGGATGATCGTCGCGCTTTGGACCCCAAGCTGAGCCGTTTCGGCTTGGGGGTTCTTCACGAGGGCCTTGTTGAAGGCGATGCAAAGAGGCTTGGACTGATCACTGAAATGCAGGCGTGGCGCAAGGCTCACGAAACGTCGTCCCAGCGTTCCCGCCGGAGCTGAAAAGGGCCCGGGCGCACCTTGGCTAAAATTTAAAAATACTAATAATGTAGGTCATTTGCGGCCAATATGTCACAATCCGTCGCGTCGGCGAGTATTGAGGGGAAAGCCCAAACTTCGGGGCGCGGTGCTATCGACCGCAGTGGCGTATTCATCCACTTGGAACCCGTGAGCCTATGCCCCGCAATCAACGACGCGAAATGGATCCCTCCGCCACGGCGGACAAGGCGGTTTTTGACCATGTCCTTCGGGACCTCGAGCCCTCGTCTTCGATCACGCACCTCAAGGCGGCGACGGCTGCCGTGTTCGGCAGCCTCCTCGCCTTGGCCGTATGCGGCCAATTTGGGGTCGGACTGACCTCCTTCGCCAAGGTTTTCAGCCGCGAGATCCACGAGCAGATGGGCGCCGTCCCGTGTGCCTTGATCTGCGGCGGACTTTACTCGGTCTTTCCGGTGCTGCTGCTGCGCTTCGTTTTCTGCAGCGTCCTCCAGTTCAGGGCGGTCCTGCGCCGCCGCTTTTGGACCGTTTCCGCCTGGCTCGTGGGGGTCGGGGCCGCGATGGCGTGGCAGGGACATCACGGCGACTCCGTCGTCCAGTTCGGGGCCTGGATCCTGGCTGCGCTACTTGGCTTCCTCGCCTTCGGCAAGCTCGCCGGAAGCGTGCCATGGCGGTCGCTGGATCTATGGCAAAACGAGCGGATTCCGACGAGTTGAGCGGGTAATGCGGGGGCGCATGGATCAGAGTGGAGCCGATGATAAGCTCGAGTCATTGCTTTGGCGTTATCGCTCGGGCGACGCGGACGCTTTCCGCGAGATCTATCGCCGGACCAAGCCCCTGATCCAGCGCTACCTGCGCCAAAAACTGCGGGACCCTGGCGACGTGGACGACGTCTTCCAGGAGACGTTCTTCCGGATCCATCGGTACATCGCGACCTATGACCCCGAAAAGGGCGGCTTCTCCTGGATCCTTACCGTGGCGCGCCATGCGATGCTCAAGCGCATCCAAACCCTTTCGGCGCACGGAATGCACGCGGCGATTTCCGAAGCGGATCTGAGGTCAAAAGACAACCCGGCCGAGGCGCTGGAGATCAAGAGCCTGCTCCAGGACCTCTGCAAGGACGTTCCCGCCGTCGATATCGAGCTCTTGTTCCGGCGGATCTTCCTCGACGCGTCGTTCGGCGAGATCGCCGACGAGCTCGAGATCTCTCAACCCAGCTTGCGGCAGCGGTATTCGCGGCTGATGCGCCGGTTCAGGTC
>JAYVWD010000043.1:0-5972 GCA_043786345.1 Pseudomonadota bacterium | reverse complement strand
TGTTCTGGGCCGGCTTGTTGGCGTTGTCCTTGTCGAGCAGGACGTAGAGGAAGTTGTCCGGGTCGCCGATGTCGCCGGTCCAGCCCATGAGCGCCATGTCGTGCTCGCCGTTCGACGTCTTCTTGAGGTAGGTGCCCCAGTCGTAGCTGACGATCTTGGCGTTGATGCCGACCTTCTTGAGGTCGCCCTGGATCGCCTCGGCGACCTTGCGGCCGTCGGGCATGTACGGGCGGGGAACGGGCATGGCCCAGAGCTCGGTGTCGAAGCCCTTCTCGAGGCCGGCTTCCTTCAGCATCTGCTTCGCGAGCTCGGGGTTGTATTCGTAGTCCTTGACGTCGTCGTTGTAGCCCCAGAGCGTGGGCGGCATCGGGTTCTTGGCGACCTTGGCGAAGCCGTTATAGACCGTGTCGACGATCGCCTGCTTGTTGATGGCGTGCGCGATGGCCTGGCGGACCTTGACGTTGTCGAAGGGCTTTTTTTCCTGGTTGAGGGCGAGGTAGCCGATGTTGAAGCCCGGGGCCTTCATCATCTGGACTTTGCCGCCGAGCTTTTCCTCGATGGTCTTGATGTGGTTGGAATCCGGGTTGTCCATGACCTGGAGGTTGCCCGCGAGCATCTCCTGGAGGCGCGTGTTGTTGTCCGGGATGGCGCGGAAGATGACCGTCTTCACGTTCGGCTTCGGGCCCCAGTACTCGGCGTTGGCTTCGAGCACGATCTTCTGCTTCTTTTCCCACACGCGGAACGAGTAGGGGCCGGAGCCGACCGGGTGCTGCTTGAAGTCGTCCTTGTACTTCATCACGGCCGTCGGGCTGACGACCGCGAACGCCTGCATGCAGAGGGTCGAGATGAACGGCGCGTTCGGCTTGTTGAGGACGAACTTCACGGTGCCGTCGTTCACCTTGACGACGTCCTTGACCAGCTGGTCCAGGCCCATCGCCGAGTAATACTCGTAAGGGGCGCTGAACTTGTAGGCCGGGTGGTTTTTGTCGGACTGGCGCTTGAACGAGAAGACGACGGCGTCGGCGTTGACGGGCGTGCCGTCGTGGAACTTGGCGCCTTGGACGAGCGTAAAGGTGTATTCCTTGCCGTCGGCGCTGATGTCGTACTTGGTGGCGAGCGCCGGCGCGACTTCCGTCGTGCCGGGCTTGAAGGTCACGAGGTTGTCGAAGACGTGGTCGGTGACGTTGAGCGATTCGCCGTCGGTCGCGGCCGCCGGGTCGAGCGTGACGCTGTCGCCGCCGCGGCCGAAGACGAGCGTGCCGCCTTTCCGGGGCTCGACGCCGAAGGCCTGCGTCGCCAGTCCGAGGACCAGGAAGGCAGGCAGCGAGCTGCTGAAGGTACGAAGCATGCGGAACTCCAAAGATTTTGAATGGCCGGTTCTAGGTCTCGGGGGCCGGATCTTCCGTCTTACGCGAGTGCCCCCCTGAAGTAAAGCACCCTCAAGTCCGGGCGCCGGTGCGCCGCCGGAGCAGACTGATGTAAGCGCTCGCCAGGATGTCCGCCACCGTGGCGCCCCGCGACAAGTCGGTGAAGGGCTTTGCCAAACCCTGCAAAACCGGGCCGTAGGCCTCGAAGCCGCCGAGGCGCTGCGCCAGTTTGTACGCGATGTTCCCGGCGCCGAGGTCGGGAAACACGTAGATGTTCGCTTTGCCCGGGACCTCGCTGCCCGGCGCTTTGCGCTGGCCGATCCCGGCGTCGAAGGCCGCGTCGAACTGCAGCTCGCCGTCGCTCGTGACGTCCGGGAACATCGCGCGGAAGGCGGTCGCCGCCTCGGCGATCCTTTGGGCGGCCTCGTGCTGGGCGGAGCCCTTGGTCGAGAACGAGAGGAATGCGACCACCGGTTTCGTTTCCGCGAACAGGAGCCGGAACGTGCGCACGGACTCGCTCGCGATGTCGACGAGCTGCTTGACGGTCGGCGCGATGACGACGCCGCAGTCGGCGAAGATGTACTGCCGGCCGTCGTGCGCCCGATTCATTATGAACGCGCCGCTGACGGTGCGGACGCCGGCCTCGAGGCCCAAGCCGCCGATGCCGGCCCGGATCACGTCGGCGGTCGTCGCGAGGTTGCCGGCGAGCACGGCGTCGAGCTCGTCCTTGTTGAGGAGCTCGGCGGCGCAGGCGAGCGTCGCCTTGGTGTCGAGCGTCGCCTCGGGCAGGGCCCAGCGTACCTGGGCGCCGAAGCGCTCGAGATCGACCCCGTTCCGGCGCGCCAGGTCGAGGGTCGCGGTGCGGGGCGTGAAGAGCGCCGCCTGGATGACGCTGCCCTCGCCAAGCATGCGAGCGGCCACGTCGAGGATCCGGGGATCCAGACTTTCGGCGAATCCGACGCGCCCCGGCGCGGCCTGACAGCGTTCTCTTAACGATGACACGAAATCAGCGGCAGCCACGCGCAAACGCCTCCTCGTAAATTCCTTGAATCGCAAGGTCAAACTTCATGAATACTTTTTGCTCAATACGGCCGGCCCCATGGGGGAGCGGGGTTTCGGCGAGCGTCCCACGAATTTATCCACATGACCTGTGGATGAAGAAATTAATTCCGAACCGAGCGTTTTTTATCAAGTTTCCAAATGCCGCGAAAGCCCTGATCGCCGGGAGGCCCGGGGGTGGGCCAAGGCCCCGTCCTAAACTGCGGGCCGGTCCGACCGATCAGGTGACCCATAGTGTATGGCTGCGCGTAGAGGAGCCTGCGAGTGATCATCGTGCTGTCCGCCAAAACCGAGCTGTCGTCGCAGCTGTCCGAGCTGTTGAAGGGCCACGGCATTGATGTCCTGGTCGTCAAGCCGGCCGCAAAACAGGCCCTGGCGAGCCTGTATCAGCCCGATGTCGTCGCCGCCGTCGTGGACGGCGAGATCCCCGGGGTGCCCGAGCACGCCTGGATCGACATGCTCGCCAGCCTCGGTCGCCGCATCCCGGTGGTCGTCGCCGGCAAGGAGCAGCGGGTCGAACGCCAGTCCTCGAGCGGCCGTTACACCGAGACGGTGACCTGGCTCAAAGACCCTGGTCCGCACGAGATCCTGTCGGTCCTCGACGCCTGCGGTGCCATCGGCATCGACCACCGCAAACTCGACCGGACCTCCATCCCGCTTTACAACGCCCAGGTTCCGCTCCACATGCTGCAGAACAACGGCGCCCTCAGCGTCCTCGTGATCGACGCCTCGAGCTTCCGGAAGATTGCGATCGAGTACGGTGGCGAAGCCTACCACCGCGTGCAGGACTGCTTCAACCAGCTTCTCTTCGATCTTTGGGGGACGCCGGGCAGCTTCCGGTCCTCGGACATCCTTTGCCGCCGCGCGATGCACAGCAACACCTACTACATCTTCCTCGAGCAGTCGCGCATGGCCTCCGCCGTGCCGGCGCCGGGCATCCTCGAGAAGCTCGCGGACCGCCTGTCGATCAAGCTCCACAACTCGTTCTGGCGCGAGATCTTCGTCGAGCGGGAAAAGCGGATGCTCCCCGACTGCATCACGATCGTGCCCGACATCCCGGTCGGCTTCGCCACGTCGATCCACAACCCCTGCGTCGACCCCCTGGAGCTCGTCGAGCAGCTGCTCGACGGCGCAGTCGACGAATCCCGAATCCAGCTCAAGCGCATGCGCGACCGCCAGCGCGAGCTGATGCAGACCCTGATCCAGACGCCGGGCCTGCTCCAGCCGCACTACCAGGCCGTGTTCAACCTCCGGGGCCTGACCAAGCGCCACGTCGACGAGTCAAGAGACCAGAAGTCGATCCGGCCGCTCCGCGGCCTCCTCTATGGCTTCGAGTCCCTGATCCGCGTCAAGCGCGCGGCGATGGACGCGATCTTCGACGCCTCGGGCCCCGTCTACCTCGAGTCCCGCTTCATGCGGCCCGACGTGCTCTTCTCGCTCGCGCACCAGGCCAAGGTCGGGCTCGAGCTGGACCAGGCCTGCCTGCACCAGGCGGCGCTGCACTCGGCGCACCTGCCCGGGACGCTCCTCGTCAACATCCTGCCGCGAAACCTCTATAACATCGAGCGCCTGCGCCATCTGATCATGGACCGCAAGGACATCATGTTCGAGGTGTCGGAGACCGAGGCGATCAACAACTTCGACCTGATGATGAAGGTCCGCGAGGACCTGGCGCGCATGGACATGCGCATCGCGGCCGACGACTTCGGGCGCGGCTACTCGGGCCTGGAGCAGATCATCCGCATCAAGCCGGACGTGATCAAGCTCGACCGGAGCCTGATCATGGACATCCACAAGGACCACCCGAAGCAGGCATTCGTCGCCGGCCTCGTGAAGGCGGCGCAGATCTCCAAGTCGACTATCCTCGCGGAAGGGGTCGAGCTCTGGGAAGAGGCCGAGGTCCTGAAGCAAATGGGCATCGACCTGATCCAGGGGTTCCTGCTGCACCGGCCGCAGGCGGCGGACGGCATTCAGCAGGACCTCGAGACGGTCGAGGCGCAGCCGCTCGATACGGTCGCCTGACCGGGCCTTAGGCCTCAAAACCGCTGCAGATACCCGACGAGGACGCTGCCGCTGTGCCGCTAGCGCGGCAGGATCTTGCTGGTCCTCTCCTGCAGGATCACAGGGCGGATTTCACATAGACGGGCACGTCACAGGTGCTGTCGTGCGGGCCGTTGAAGATGACGCGGATGTCGCCGACGCGGGCGCCGGCGCCGCCGTTGACTTCGAAGATCATCTTCGCGGCGTCGACGAGGCGCGCCTTGTCGTACTGGCCTTCCGTGATCGTGCCGGCTTCGAGGACCTCGAGGCCCGCGCAGAATTGCGGGAGGCGGACCCAGAACTGCTTTACCTTGGCGCCGCCGACATGGATGTCCTGTTGCGCGAGGCCGCCCTGGTAGTTGAGCGCGCCGAGCATCGCGAAATCGCCCGGAATCGGGTCGTCCGTGCCGCCGTGCAGCTGGCCGGACAGGCGCAGGATGCAGCGGCTCGTGTACGCCGACGCCTGCTGGACGATGATCACGGCTTTGTAAACCGTGACGTTCGGCAGCTCGACGACGCCGTCTCTGTTGGGAAAGTAGCGCGTCGCCAGGGTCTGCGCCGGCGCGGTGGCGATGTCGACCGAGTAGATGGCGGCGCTGCAGATGTCGCCGCGGGCGACGAAGAGCTCGGACTTGAGGGCATCGACGGTGGTGCCGGCCGGGCCGAAGTCGTAGATAGGGCTATAGCTGAGGCCGCGGCCGATGAGGTACGTCTGCTCGACGAAGGTCTGCCACTCGCCGGCGGTCTCGGGGGAGACGCCGTCGTGCCCGGTGACGTCCTGGCGGTTCGTCATGTCGAGCTGGGATGTAAAGGTTTTGGGGGCAACAGGGCTGGCGCCGGCGAACGTGGCCGGGACGAGCGCGAGCGTCAGCGCGGCGGCGGCTTGACGGAGTAAAGTCATGGGTCGTCTCCTCGAAAGATGAATGGGTGCACGGATTTCGGGTCACTCTGGCAAGATTTGGCGGCGAAGGCAAGGCGTGAGCGTGTGGCTCGGCCTCCCCGCCCTGCGCATCCTGTGGCTCGGAGAGCCGGGGCGCTCAGCCTTCGCTGAGCTCGGCGAGGGCGTCGATGTGGTCGAGCAAGGCTTCTTCGGAGCTGATGCGGCCGAAGCCCGATTCCTCACAGAAGTCGACGATGCCGTCGAGCGTGCGCGTGAGTTTCTCCTCGCTCGAGGCGAGCGCCGTGACGGCGATCGAGGCGCCCGCGCCCACGTCCTCGCCGGAGAGGGCGGCGGCGCAGACCTTGAAGCGGGAACGGATCTTCTCGACGAGCGTGTGCAGGTCGCGGCGGCCGCTGTTTCCTGTGGCCCGGGAGTCCGGCTTGGCGGCGGGCGCGTCCGGCTCATCTTCGAAGGTGATTTTCACGACGGCGAAGTACATACCGCAACTCTAGAACGCTAACGAACGAGGCGCAACGCCAGAGGCGGGAGCCCGAGGCCCGGCGCCGTCCGCCACTGGCACCGCAGCGTCAGCTCCCAATGCCGCGCCAGAAGCAGGCGCGGATCGC
>JAYVWD010000042.1:0-4106 GCA_043786345.1 Pseudomonadota bacterium | reverse complement strand
GCCGGACCGTCCTGGGTCGCGCCGCCGGTCGCCAGCTTCGCCGCGAGGAAGCCGGTGATCTGGTCGGTGGACGAGGCGAACATGAGGTCTTTCATGTCGGACGTGTGGTCGAGGCCGAAGGTGTGGCCGGCTTCGTGGGCGATCGTCTCGGCGATCGTCTGGACCGACGTGATGCCTTTGGTGAACGCGAAGCCGATGTCGGCCTTGTTGGCGTTGCCCTGGTCGAAGGGCGCGATGCCGAGGACGCCGGTGCCGCCGCAGCCCAGATCCTTGAAGGAGCCGCCGACGTGCATCGTCGTGAAGCTGCCCGAGGCCGGCAAGTCGGCCGTGACGTTGAGGTTGGAGCCGGCGTCGGCGAAGAACTTCTGGACCCGCGCGACGATCGCGTCCTTGTCGGCCGGCGAGACGTCGGCGGCCGGGACATCGGCCTGGTTCTGGCAGAGGAGGAAGGATTCGCCGAGCTCGAAGCCCTTGTGGAGCGAGGCGCCGTCGAAGTTGACCCAAAGGGTCTGCGCCGCGGCGGCGTCGAGGAGCGCGAGGCCCCGCGGGGCGTCGACGAGGCGGAGCGCGTTGGCGAACAACGCGTCGTAGTACTCCTGGGGCGGGTGGACGACGTGGTCGCGCTTGCCGTCGCCGGGCTGGGCGGTCTGATCGCCGCTGCCCGACCCGGTGTTTTTATGGTAGCCGCTGCTTCCATCCTGGTAGTGATTGATGGATTCGTGACTGCCGCAGGCGCTGGCGAGGGCGGCCGCGGCGATCACGAACGGGGCGATGATTTTCTTATTCATGGGGGCTCCTTGGCACTAGCTCTATGCGGGGTGGCTTGCTTGCCACGCTAATCACTTGAGGGTCCTCGGGCCGAGACCGGCAGCCCTTTAGACTTCCTTGCAAGAACCCGGAGTTTTTGGCATTTTCCCAATTCAATCTTTTCCGGGCGGGAAATTGGGCGCGAACGGCGCCCGGATTTCCTCTACCCTGGGAGCGACCCGCGGCAGGAGGAAATCGGGATGAAAGACGAGGCTTTGAGCTATTTCCGCACGACCATCGGCGCGGAGTACGTTTTGACCGGCGCCAACGACCTGGAGACGTATGGCCGCGACTGGACCAAGGTCCACGCGCCGAAGCCGGCGGCGATCCTGCTGCCGGGCTCGACGGCCGAGATCTCGAAGGTGCTCGCCTACTGTCATAAAGAGAAGGTCGCCGTGGTGCCGAGCGGCGGCCGCACGGGGCTCGCGGGCGGCGCCGTCGCGGCGAACGGCGAGTTCGTGGTGTCGCTGCAGCGGATGAACAAGATCGAGAAGCTCGACACGATCGGGCTCTCGGCCAGGGTGCAGGCGGGCGTGACGACGCAGCAGCTCCAGGAAGCGGCGCGCGAGGTCGGGCTCTTCTTCCCGCTCGACCTGGCGGCGAAGGGCAGCTGCCACATCGGCGGCAACATCGCGACCAATGCCGGCGGCGTGAAATTCATCCGCTTCGGCGGGATGCGGGAGCAAGTGCTCGGGCTCGAGGTCGTGCTCGCGAACGGCGAGGTCCTCGACATGAACACCAGCCTGCGGAAGAACAATACCGGCTACGACCTGAAGCAGCTCTTCATCGCCTCCGAGGGCACGCTCGGCATCGTGACGCGCGCGACGGTGCGGCTCACGCCGCCGCCGCGGAACGTGCAGGTCGCGGTGATGGCCGTCGAGTCGTTCAAGGACATCCCGGATATCCTCGGCGTCGGCAACATGAGCGGCGTGGCGTTCACCGCCTTCGAGTTCTTCACGCGGGTCGCGCACGAGATCGTGCTGCAGCATGCGCGGGGGGCGCGCACGCCTTTTGATCACAGGTACCCCTACTACGTCCTGATCGAGGCCGAGGAGGCGCCAGGCGGCGGCGCGACGATGGAGCCCCTGCTCGAGACGCTGCTCGAGAAGGGCCTGGTCAAAGACGCGGTCATCGCGCAGAGTCCGGCGCAGCAAAAGGAGCTCTGGGGGCTGCGCGAAAACATCACCGAGAGCATCGCGGCGCACGGCCACGCGCGCAAAAACGACATCTCGCTCGCCATCGACCAGCTCACCGACTTCATCGCGGAGCTCGAGGTCGAGCTCGCGAGCGCGCCGAAGGACATGGAGCTCGTGCTTTTCGGCCACATCGGCGACGGCAACCTGCATATCAACTACGTCGGGCCGAAGAGCGAGCCGTTCGCGGCGTTTAACGCCCGGGCGCGGGCGGTCGAGGAGCGCATCTTCAAGCGCGTCGCCGCCTTCAAGGGCAGCATCAGCGCCGAGCACGGGATCGGCCTGCTCAAGAAGAAGGACCTGGGCTTCTCGCGGACGCCGGCCGAGGTCGCGCTCATGCGGCAGATCAAGGCGGTGTTCGACCCGCACGGCATCATGAATCCGGGGAAAATCTTCGATTGAGGGCTTAGCGGGCTTTCATCGTCGGTATGGGAAGAAGGAGGGGCGACGTTTGACGAGGCGTCGCACCGCGTGGAAAGCATGGTGCGTGCGAATCCGTCCTCCTCAAGAGTGAGACCTTAAGTCCCATCCCTTGGTAAGGCGCCCTCTTTAGGGGGCGCCTTCGTTTTTTGTGGCGCCCCTTGCGGGGCGCCTCTGAGTTTTTAGTTGGTCACCAGTCGAAAGCTGAGCGCGGCCCCCACCCCATCCCGGGTCTTCACCGGCATCAAACTTGCGCCGCCTTTATCGACGCAGGATCTGGTCGTCGCCTCGAACACTCCGTAAGCGCCGCCCAGGGCACCGCCGCCGAGGGCCCCGATGGCGACCTTGCGGTCCGACTCTTCGTGGTCGCCGGCGGCCCACAGCGCGAGCCCGCTCAGGACGGCTCCCGTCGCGGCCCCGTAGAGCGTGTCCTTGAAGACGATGCCGACACCGTAGTCATTGCAGGGAGAGGCGAAGGCGGACTTCGCCGCCAGGCCGCAGGTCACGAGGAACATCCACACGATCAAGCGTTGCATGAGTTGTGGTCCTTTCACGGAGCCGGCTTCGCCAGCACGAGGTTGAGGTCGGCGGTGCGCTTCTCGACGACGTCGATGGCCGACGGGTGGGTGTCCTTGATCAGGACGCCCAAGGGCTCGGTCGGGTCGAGGAAACCGTTCGCGTTGTCGTCGAAAAAGGCGCGCACGAAGTAGGTGCCCGGCGCCAGGTCGGGCGTGAGCAGCTCGGCCTTGCCTTCGTGGCCGACGACGCGCAGGGAATCTCCGGACACCTCGAAGCGGTATTCAGGCTTGAACGCGAAGTCGTCGTGCGTGCTGACGTCGACCAGCACCTTGGCCGTCCCCGTCGCCGTGACGCCGTCGCCGAGGGCGATCAGGATGCGGAGCCGCGCTTCGGTCGAGGGTTTGCCGTTCGGGTCCTCGAAGAGCTGGTCGAGGCTGATCTCGACCGGCCTCACCGCGTCCGACTGGATCGTCGGGACGACGGCGTTGGTGGCGCCGGAGGCCGCGCCCAGGACGCCGACGGGGCTGCCGGCGACGAGGTCCATTCCGCGGTATTCATAGGGCGTCGCGTCGCCGTTCGCGGGCTCGACGAAGGCGCGGAGGTAGTATTCCCCCGGCTGGACGAAGAGCGTGTCCTGGCGGAAGGTCCCGATGCGCGAGGTGTCGAAGCCGCTCATCAGGGTGACGGCCGCCGGCGAGCCGCGGAAGTTCGGGTTGTCGAAGGCCTCGACGCGGACCGTGGACGAGGTCCCGAGGTTCTTCGCCACCAGGTAGTGCACGGTCACCGGGAGCTGCCGGCAGGCGCCCTTGGCGCAGTTGGTCCACCACCGGTCGGCGCCTTCATTGGCGCAGACGAGCTCGAAGCGTCGGCCGTCCGAGGATTCTTTGCATCGATCGTAGGGGATGACGCGGATTTGAGCAGGCGGGGGGGTGGGATCGCTGGGGTAGGACGGGTTGCCGCCGTGGGGGCCGTGGTCCTCGTCGTCGTGGTCGAGGGACTTGGCGTTGACGTAGCAGCCGGTGACCAGGCCGAGGGCGGCGGCGGCGGGGACGAGGCGGATGCCGGTTCGAAGTCTCATGGTGAGGTCCTTTCCAATAATGTGAGGGAGTCAGAGAGGGAGCCAGAGATGGCACGGAACGGCAGAGCTTGAGCAACGGCCGTACCACG
>JAYVWD010000041.1:0-5569 GCA_043786345.1 Pseudomonadota bacterium | reverse complement strand
GCCTGTTCGACGAGCCGCAGGAAGCCGCCACATTCATCAACGACCTCATCCGCATCTTCGACCAGGCCGGCGCCGCGACGGTCGCCGAGATGCGCGCGACCCTGGCGCGGAACGAGACGAAAAGCTTGATGAATCTGGCGCACAAACTCAAGGGCATCAGCCGCAACCTCGGCGCCGAGCGCCTCGGGGCCTTCTGCGGGAAGCTCGAGAAGGAGGGAGCCGCCCTCGCGCCCGAAGCCGTGAAAGACCTGCTGGAGGCGATCAACGCCGCCTTCGACGCGAGCTCCTCGGAGCTTCACGAGACCTACTATAAGAGCGCGTAACCGTGACGAAGCCGAAACACATCAACTCCCTCAAGGCGAAGATCGTCGCCGTGCTCGTCGTTTGCGCGACGGCATCGGCCGCCGTGGCCTGGGCGGGCATCTCGATGCTCGGCGACATCAACCGCCGCATGTCGTCGGTCGCCGACGTGTTGACGAAGCGGATGCGCTCCGGGTTGCTCCTGAATGCGGCGGTCACCAACGTCGACCGGGGCGAGAAGACCCTGATCCTGGCGCGCAGCATCGACGGGCTGGAACGGTACCGCAGGTCGCTCGCCGCCAACGTCGCGACCGCGACGCGCAGCGTCGCCGCGCTGCGCAAGCTGATGGACGGCGACGCCATCCAGAAGTTGGGTCTCATCGAGCAGAACACCGCGACGTACTTGAGCCTCCAGATCCAGCTCGTCGAGCTGATCAAGCTCGACATGACGCTCAAGTCCGCGGCCGGCGGCGCGCCCGCGATGCCGTCCTTCTCGGCCCTCGACCAGGAGCTCCAAGGACTCGCCACGGCCTGCGCGGCCCGCCAGAAGAAGAGCCCGAACCTCAAGAACGCCAACTGCCGGGCGCTCACGCGCGAGCTGCGCAAGCTCCTCGCCCCCCTCGTCAACAGCAAGGACAACATCATCCTCTCGTACGCCTACGGGGACCAGGGCCCGAGCACGGGCGCGCTCGGCTACTCGGAGACCGTCAACGAGGTGCGCCTCCGCCTCGTCGAGCTGAAAGGCGACCTGCCGGCGGCGGAAGGCGCGGCGCTCGACCGCTACCTCGTCCGCCTGGAAGAATGGCTTCGGCGCGAGTCCGAGATCGGACTGCCGTCCAAGAGCAATGCCGGCGGCGTCAGCCTCGCGGCGATCCGCGCCAAAGGCGCCCAGATCATGCGCGAGACCGCCGCCCTCACCGACTCGATCGTCGCCGCCAACGACGAGCTGCTCATGGTCGAAATCGCCGAGACCGCGAGCACTTACGACAAAGGCCTGGTCCTCCTCGTCTCCTTGAGCGCGGGCTGCATCCTGTTTTCCAGCGCCGTCGGGCTGTTCGTCCTCGGCGGCATCAACCGCCGCCTACGCAGCTTGGGCCTCATGGCGCGCCGCCTGGCGGCCGGCGACCTCACGGTACGGACCGATCCCCGCTCGATGGACGAGATCGGCATCCTCGCCTCCTCCCTCAACTCGATGGCGAAGAAGCTCCACTCCTTTACCACCGACCTCGAAGCCGCCAAGGAGGAAGCCGAGGTCGCCAAGCGCGAGGCCGACTCCGCCAGCCGCGCCAAGGGCGACTTCCTCGCCAATATGAGCCACGAGATCCGGACCCCGATGAACGGCGTCATCGGCCTGACGGAGCTCCTGATCAACTCGAACCTCACGCCCGAGCAGCGCGACCACGCCGAGCGCATCCAGGCCTCCGGCGAGACGCTGCTGACGATCGTGAACGAGGTCCTCGACTTCTCGAAGATCGAGGCGGACATGATCGCGCTGGAAAAGATCGACTTCGATCTGCGCGCCACCGTCGAGGGCATCTGCGAGGTCCTGGGCGTCAAGGCCCAGGCCAAGGGCGTCGAGCTCCTGTGCCATATCGCCGACGACGTCCCGCCGCGGCTCTTCGGGGATCCGACCCGCCTCCAGCAGATCCTCTTCAACCTGGTCGGCAATGCGGTGAAATTCACCTCGGCCGGCGAGATCATCGTCAAGGTCGCCGTCGTCCCGCCGGGGAGCGCGGACGGAGGGGACGGCAAGGAGTGTCGCCTGAAGTTCGAGATCGCCGACACCGGGATCGGCATGACCGAGGCCGAGCGCGCCCGCCTCTACAAGCCCTTCAGCCAGGCCGACTGCTCGACCACGCGGAAATACGGCGGCACGGGGCTGGGCCTCGCCATCAGCCTGAAGCTCACCGAGCTGATGCTCGGCGAAATCGGCCACGACAGCACCCCGAACGTCGGCAGCACCTTCTGGTTTACCGCCGTTTTCGGCCTGAATGCCCCGCATCCCGCCGCCACTGCGGACGTCCTGGCGACGCACCGCCGGGTCGTGCTCGTAGTCAGCAACGCGAAGGCCGCGGAGCTCTATGAGAAGCAGGCCCGGGGCCAGGGTTTTTCCGTGGCGGTCGCGCGCACGATCGAGGAGGCGCACGGGTTGATGAGCGCCGTCGAGGGCGAGCTGCTCAACTACCGGGCACTCATCGTCGACCTCCCGAACCCCCAGAGGGCCGACGTCGACGCGATCAAGGCCATCGCGCAGGATCCGACCCTGCCGATGGTCCGCGTGCTCCTCCTCGTTCCCTTACACGGCGAGTCGAAGTACGACGATATCGTCGAGCTGGCGAGCGTCACGACCCAGCGCAAACCGTTCCTGCAGACCAAGTTCTACCGCATGCTATGGAAGCTGGCCGAGGAGACCAACGTCGGCAACGACCCCGCCAGCGCGGTCGAGACCATGCCCTCGGTGATGCCGAAGGCCGAGGCTCTGAGACTGCGTTATGGGCCCAAAGTGGCGATCCTCGTCGTCGACGACAGCGAGCTCAACCAGATGGTCGCGGTCCAGATGCTGGCGCGCCTCGGACTCCACGCCGAGGCCGTCAACAACGGGCGGGAGGCCATAGACACCCTGGCCCGCGACCATTTCGACCTGGTGCTGATGGACTGCCAGATGCCGGTCATGGACGGCTACGAGGCCACCCGGACGATCCGCGACGGCAAAGGAATGAACAAGGTCACCCCGATCGTCGCCATGACGGCGAACGCCTTCAGAGCCGACCGCGACAAGTGCCTGGCATCCGGCATGAACGACTTCATCACCAAGCCGATGACCCTCGAGCGCCTGCAAAAAGTCCTCAAGAAATGGGTCGCCTCGGGGGACGAAGCCGCGCGCACCACCGCCGGCAATTGAGGCGGCGCTATTGCGGGGCAACGAGAGTAGAATGGACGGACTCTCGTCGAGCTCCTCGACGGACGGAGAACTGGACCGTTATGGCGGACGTGCGATCCCCGGCACTGCGTCTTCGCACCCGCTACCCTAGCGTTTGTCTGGCCATAGCGGTGCTGGGCGGCTGTCACCTGACCGAGGCCCAGGGTCCCGCGCCCAAGATCGTCCTGGAGCAAGAGGTCCCGCCGCCAAAGCCGACGCTGATCCAGGAGCTGGACGCCGCCGTCGCCGATGACGCCGAGACGAACCCGGCCGTCGCCGCGTTGCTCGAAAACCCGGCCCAGTGCGCCGAGGCCGTCGAGCATCTCGCGGCGCGCCTCGAGGCACCCGACGGCCTCGACGCGGCGGGCGTGGCGCGCGCGCTGACGCTTTACCTCTCGTGCCCGGGCGGCGGCGCCACGGCCATCTTCGAGGCGCTGACCGCCGCCGCGTCGCCCGCCATTCAACGCTCCGGCTGGCGCCTGGCGGCGGCGCGCCCGAGCCGCGCCCTCGCGGTCAAGATCGGCGAGCGCCTCTCGGCCGGCCTTAACGCGCCGAACCTGGACGCCCTGATGAACGACGACGTGGCGCATGCGTTGATCGCCAACAAGGTCGAGGGCTCCTACACGTTCCTGCGCCAGGCGCTCGCCGTTTCCGGATTGCCGTCTTTTGCCGAAGCGGCGATCAGGCAGCAGCCGGAGCGCGTCAGCGAGGACGCGATCGCCTACCTCGCCAAAGCGTCGCTCGAAGAGCTGCGTGCCGGGCCGCTCAAGAGCGTGAACGGCGCGACGTGTACGATCCTCCTCGCGCATTTCAAGGCGGTCCCGCCGGCGCTGAGCCATCCGAACTTCGGACACCTGTTCCTCTACGCCACCGCGGCCCAGCCCGAGCTGGCGGGGCCCGCCCTGGAATTCCTGGCGAGCCTCGTCCGGGGCCACGCCCAGGAGCTCGCCATGGTCCTGACGAAGATGGCGCCGGGCGTCCAGGTCGACTTCGTGCGCCGCGCGCGGGTCCTGGCGGCGGCGGAAGCGCCCCGGCTCGAGCAGGAGCTGCGCCTGGTCGCCACGAACGTCAAGGTGATCGCCGTCCTCGACGGCGCCGACGCCACGCCTTGACGGGGCTCACGCGAGGAGCTTGCACGCCTCGTCGAATTTCAGGCGTGGATTCCGCGGGAAAAGCGGCGCGACCTCGCCGTAACCAATGTTGCAGATCAGATTGGACCGCCAGCTGGTGCCGGCGAAGAACGCCGCGTCCACCTTGGGCTTGTCAAAGCCCGCCATCGACCCGCAGTCCAGCCCCAAAGACCACGCCGCGATGATGAAGTGCCGTTCTGGATCAGCGCGTTGGCGGTCGCCGTGGATTGGATGAGCGGCTGATTGCCGAGGAACCAGGACCGGGCGTCGGCCTGGGGAAACAGGGTCGGGTGTCGGACGCCGCGCAGGCGAGCCTCGCGAAAAGCGTATTCGAGCGTATCCTTTGGCGATCAGCTAGAACTTGCCCCCGTTGGCGATGAACGCCGCGATCCAGGTGTTCCAGGACAGCCAGGCCATCAAAAACAGGGTGCCGCCGATCAAGAGGAGGCCGACGGGCGTCTTCGCGTGGCGAATGAGCCGGTGGTGGTGGCGTTCCCGGTGCGGGGCGGTCGTAGCCGACATATTCCAGTCTCCTTGGAAGGCCGCGATCGGGGCGGCGAAATCATGAGCGAAACGACTCCGTTCGCCGCGTGCCTCCCAAACAATTCAAGAAACGGGCCAATCCGGCGCGGGCCTTGGGCTCCCCGCCATCAGTCCAAACTACACCTCTGAAAAAAGCCCCGGCTTCCCGCGAAGCCGGGGCCTTTTTTCGTCACATCGCCTCGTCGTTCATCCCGACCGCGATCTTGACGCTGGTCCCCGGCGAGAAACCGGGGGGATTCCCGCTCCGCAGCTCGCGCAGCAGCTGATGCGCGTCGCGGTAACTCCCCATCGCGCCCTTCGCGTACGGGAAGATCTCGACGAGCGGGTTCTTCTGCGCGATCGCCTGCAGGCAGATCGACCGCATGTAGAGGTTGTGCAGAAGGTCTTCGAACCCTTGCGCCGTGGCGGCCCGTTGCAGCACCGCCGCGTCGGCCTCGCGCAGCAGCGCCCGGATCGGATCGGACAGCGTCGCCCGGCCGTCGGCCGCGTCACGGGCGGCCTCCGCTTCGATGAGCTCTCGTAACTTTGGAACGAGCAGATAACCCATACGCACATACCCCCCGGTAATGCTTATGAATGGAACGAAGCACCACCCCTCGATTGTCCGGCGTGAGAGGCGTCCGGAGCAAGCCGCGAAAGCTCGTTTTACAAATGTGTCAAAATCTCGACGGTCAAT
>JAYVWD010000040.1:0-1575 GCA_043786345.1 Pseudomonadota bacterium | reverse complement strand
TCGGGGTCGAGCACGTCGCCGCCGTAAAGAAAGGCGGTGCGCTCGGCCCCGATGTTGATGAAGGCGGCCTGCATGCCTGGGAGCACGCGCATCACGGTGCCGAGGTAGATGTTGCCGACGATCCCGCGCTCGCGGTGGCGCTCGATGAACAGCTCGGCGACCCGCTCTTTTTCCAGCAACGCGATCCGCGTCTCGGACGAGTTCGTGTTGATGATGAGCTGTTTGTCGGGGTTTTTATCGAGCATCGAGGGTCCGCCGCCACGCCGCCAGGATTCTGTCCGAGGCGCCGCATAATTGTTCCACGGCAGCTTGCAGCGCGGGGCGCGTCCCCGCGCCGTCGGCGTCTTTGCTCGATAGCCCCTGCCACCACGTCGCCAACGCCGCCCCGTCCCTGACGACGGCGGCGTGCCCCGCCTCTGCGAGCAGCACGGCCTCCTGGCTGTTCTTATAGAATGGGCCAAAGGCCAAGGCAAGGCCGTGGCAGGCGGGCTCGAGGACGTTGTGGATCTTATGGTGCATCGCGCCGCCGACGAGCGCGGCGTCGCAGGCGCCGTAAACCTCGGCAAGCATGCCCATTGTGTCGAGCACGAGGACGTCGATGGCCGGCTCGTGGCCGGTCAACGCGGTGAACGACACGGGCTCGATCCCGGCCTGGCGCAGGAGGCTCATGATGCCCGCGATCCTTTCCGGCTCCACATGATGCGGCGCGATCACCACCTGCCACTGCGCGTTCCACCCGGGAAAGAGCGCCGTCGCCGCGACGAGGGCCTTGACGTCGGCCGGGTGCGCGCTCCCGACGATCAACCGGCGCCGCCCGCCGGCCGCTGGCGCCATGCGCGCCCGCCAGGCCTCGGCATCGGCGCGGCGCGCCAGGGCCCGCTCGCGCACGCGGTCGTACTTGGTGTCGCCGGCGACCTCGAGCTTGTCGGGCGCGAGCCCGTAAATTTCGGCGAAGGAGGCCGAATCCGCCGCGGTCACCGTGTACACGCGGTCGAACCAGCCGAGCATCGCGGCGCGAAAGCGCCGCTTGATCCCGGACTTCGACTCGCCCAGGCTCCGGCTCGCGTCGACCAGGTAGACTTTGGCGAAGTGACGCGCCGTATCGACGAAGCCCGGCCAGACCTCGTAGCGGATCACGGCGACGACGTCGGGGCGCAGGGCGGTGAACAGGTGGCCCCAGTCGAAGACCGAATCGGTGACGGGGCACAGGGCGCAGGGCGCGGTTTCCCCGCGGGCCCGCGCGAAGGCGAGTCCCGACTGGGAAACGAAGAGGATCTGGACGTAGGTCGAGGGCGCCGCGAGCAGGCGCTCGACCAGGGGCTTCGCCTGCTCGTACTCGCCGGCGGAGCTGCAGAAAAAGACCGCGCAGCGCTGGTGAAGCGACCGGGCCCGCGCCACCGCGGTCGCCAGCTCGCGCACGGAGGGGCGCCCCGCGAGCTGATACCGGAGCTTCGGATGCCGCGCGAGCCGGGGCAGGAGGAGCTTCAGCAGGAGCGTCGTCGCCCAGGAGTAGAGGATCAGCAGACCCGTTCGCAACATCAGCGGGTCAACCCGACAAGGCGCGCGCGGCGCCCA
>JAYVWD010000039.1:0-7590 GCA_043786345.1 Pseudomonadota bacterium | reverse complement strand
GACCGGGACCTGACCCACGAGCGGGCCCAGGCCGATGCCGTGGTCGAGCGCGCCAGCGCCGTCTTTACCGAAGAAAAAGACGCCCACGGCGTGACGAAGGGCGCTTTGGTGACGCGCGACGAGTTCCTGTCGATCGTGAGCCACGACCTCCGAAGCCCCTTGGGCTCCATCGCCATGGCGGCGGAGCTGTTGACGGGCAGCCCGCTCTATGCGGCGGCCGACGATGAAGAGCGGGAGTGCCTCGAGATGATCGGCCGCAACGCGGCCCAAGCGCTGCGGATGATCAGCGACCTCCTGGACATGGAGCGCATCGCGGCCGGCAATCTCGGCATCGAGGTCGTGCCTCAGGACGTCGGCGACATCCTGCGGGACGCCGCCAAAGCGCTTCAGTCGCAGGCGTCCGCCAAGAAGCTGACCCTGCGCGTCCGGACCCCGGAGACGGGCGTCGTCGTTCCCTGCGATCGCGACCGCGTGACTCAGTTGCTGTCCAACCTGATCGGCAACGCCCTGAAGTTCACGCCGGCCGGCGGCGCGATCACGCTGACGGCGCGCGCCGCCGACGGCGAGGTCGGCCTGTCCGTCGCCGACACCGGCCCCGGAATCCCGGAAGGCATGCGCGACAAGCTCTTCGACCGCTTCTCGCAGGTCGGCAAGCGCGACCGGAACGGCCTCGGCCTCGGCCTCTACATCGCGAAGATGATCGTGAAAGCGCACGGGGGGCGGATCTGGCTCGAGTCCGCGGTCGGGCAGGGGTGCACGTTCCACGTCATGCTGCCGGCGGGCCTGCCGCACTGATGGCCGATCCGGGAAGGGCGGAAGGCATGCAAAAGAAGGTATTTGAGCGCTTTTGGCAGTTGGGGGAAAGCGACCGTCGCGGCCTGGGGCTCGGCCTGTACATTTGCAAAATGATCGTCGACGCGCACCGGGGCCGGATCTGGGTCGAGTCGGAGCTCGGCCGGGGAAGCACGTTTCACGTCGCGCTTCCCGCGGCGCCACCTCTCTGACCGAAGATCCGCGTCGCCCCGGGGCCGCAGGTGTAGAATGGATGGTGCTCCTGGCCAGACTTGAACTGGCACGCCACTTGCGTGACTTCGGATTTTAAGTCCGATGCGTCTACCGGTTTCGCCACAGGAGCGCACTTTTCCCTCCAAGCGTCCCTTCCGTCCGGGCGCCGAGCCCCCGTACAATAGAAAAAAGGGGAGGCGGCGTCCATGAATCCTTCGGCGGTCGTGCTTTTCGACGCGGACTGCCCGGCGTGCCGGACGTTGGCCGTTTGGGCCGAAGCGCGGGCCGGGGAAGGCCCGCTGACCTTTCAGTCCTGGCAGGACTTCGCCGGAACGGCCACGGCCGCGGCGATCCTGACCCCCGAGCAGCGCGGCCGGCCGGCCGACAAGCTCCGCGTGCTGACCAGTGCGGCGCTCCTCGAGGGCCCGGCGGCCTGGGAGCATCTGGTGAGCCTCCACCCGTCCCTCGCCCAGATCACCTGGATGGCGCGCACGCTCGGCCTGGCGCGCCCCGAGGCCAAGGCGGGCCGCGTCCTGGAGCAGGCCGGCCGGATCGTCAGGCGGCTCTGCCTTCGCTGCCCACGCTCTTCGGCAACGTGATCACGAAGCGGGTGTTGGCGCTGGCCTCGTCGACGTGCAGCGAGCCGCCGTGCTCCTTGACGATCCCGAGCGAGATCGAGAGGCCGAGGCCGGTGCCCTTGCCGACCTCTTTGGTCGAGAAAAAGGGCTGAAATATCTTCTCGAGGGTCTCAGGAGGGATGCCGCCGCCGCTGTCCGTCACGGCCAGCTCGACGGTCCGGCCGCGGTCCAGCACCTCGACGCGCACCCAGCGGAGCACCTGGTCGCACACGGCGTCGAAGGCGTTGTTGAGGAGGTTGAGGAGCACCTGCGAGATCTGCGTCGGCCGGCAGATGACGCGCAGGGTCTCCGGTACCGCCGCGACCTCGAGCGTCACGCCGTGATTCTTGAAGCGTTCCCCGCAAAAGGACAGGGTCTCCGAGATCACCAGGGCGACCTGGGCGCTCGCCTTGGTGTCGCCGTCGTCGCTCCGCGCGAAGGTCTTGAGGCCGTGGATGATCTTGGTGACGCGTTTGACCGTTCCCTCGATCGAGGTGCAGGCGGCGGCGATCTCGGCGCGCGGCGGGGGCCCTTCGCCCGCGAGCAGCTGCCGGATCAAGTAGCTCCGCCCCATCACGATCGTCATGGGGTTGTTGATCTCGTGGGCGATGCCGGCCGCCATCTCGCCGAGCGAGGCCATCTTCGCCGAGGCCGTGATCTTCATCATCTGCGCCTCGATCAGCCGCTCGTTGCGGTGTTTTTCCATGGTGAGGCTGATGATCTCGGCGAAGGCGCCGAGCATCTTCGCCTCGTAAACCGACGGCTGGCGCGGGGCCTCGGCGTAGAGCTCGAAGGTCCCGAGAACGCTGCCGGAACGGGCGATGACGGGGGCGGCGAAGGCGGCCTTGAAGCCGAGCGGGGCGGCGGCGTCGAAGAACCGCGCCCAGCGCCGGTCGTCGTCGTTCGCCAGCGCCGCGGCGAGCGTGCGCGCGCCCGCCGCGGCCCCGGAGACCGCCGCCAGCCCGCTCGTGCTCGCGCCGTGGAGCTTGGCCAGGAGCGACGGCGGTACGCCGAGCGAGGCGAGGGGCCGCACCGCCTCCTGCGCGTCGTCGAAGGCGAGGACGACGCAAGCCTGGCTGTCCAGGTGGATGTGCACGAACTCGCAGACGGCGCGCAGCACGTCCTCCTCGGCGGTGCCGCCGGCGATCATCTCGAGCAGGCGCTGCTGCCCGTTCAGGATGAACTCGAGCTGCTTCTCCTTCGTCACGTCAATGACGACGGCGATCATGCCCTCGACCCCGCCGGTTTCGGCGGTGACGGGGCTTCCATAGAGGCGGACCCACTTGACCTGGCCATCGGCCGAGGTCGCGCGTTGGTCGAGCCGGAGCTCCTTCGTCTCGCCCGCAAAGAAGCCGCGTAGCTTCGCCCCGGTGCGGTCCCGGTCGTCGGGCACCGTGAGGTCCATCAGCGACTTGCCGCGGAGGTCGTCGGCGGCCAGGCCGAAGGTCTCGGCGGCCCGGCGGTTGACCAGGCGAAAGCGCGCGTACTGGTCGAGCCAGGCGATGCCGGTCGCGGCGTTGCCGACGATCCGGTCGAGCGTGCTGGCGGTCGTCTCCAGGCGCCGCGTGAGCTTGATGCGGAGCCCGAGCGCCGGGAACAGCACCACGACGCTCGTGCAGATCTGCGCGAAGAAGTGCACGTGCGCCAGCACCGAGAAGTCGAACCGGCAGGCGAACAGGGCGGCCGCGCCGACGAAGGCGAGGTAGGCGCTCAGGGTCTTAAGCCGTGGCATGCAGGCGGCGACGGCCGTTACCGTGATGTAGGCGCCTTCCACGTAGTAGGGGTTCATGGCGTTTTCGCGGATCAGGAAGAAGAAGTGGCCGGTGATCGTCGCCGCGAAGAGCTGAAAGAGGCGCTCGAGCCCGCGCGGGCCGACGACCCGGAAGCCGGCGAGCGCCAGGAACCCCAGGCCGAGCGCGGAGACGGCCAGGCGCCCCCCGAGCGGATCGACGGCGCCCTCGACCAGCGCCACCTGCAGCGGTTGCCACGCCGGATACGAGACGCTCCCGAGCACCAGCATCGTGCGATAGATCGTCGAGGCATCTGGCGCCGCATCCGGGGCGGCGGCGCTCAGCGGCCGGCTTTCGGGCCCCCGCGCGCTCACGGGGCGCGCCGGGCGGGGCTCAAGGCCGGGCGGCGGCGGACGCCAAGCGCCGCCGGCAGGGCGAGCCCTAAGGCCAGCAATGCCCAAGTAAACTCATTCCTGTTTATAGAGCCGGGCACCGTCCCGCAGAAGAGCTCTTTGGGTTCCGCGCCGACCTCCTTCGGATCCGGGTAGAGGTAGATGACTCCGGCCTTGTCGTCGGCGCCGAGCCGGAAGTCGAGGGCCGAGCGCGAGTACCCCATGATCGAGTTGTAGTTCGAGTGCACGTGGCCCAGGCCGAGGCAGTGCCCGAGCTCGTGCGCGAGCGTGTAGGCGAGGCTCTTCGCCTCGGTAGAGCGGTCCGAGATGTTGACGTCGCAGTCGGAGATCGTCTCGGGGTGCTTGTCCGTCCACCGCGGCACGGCGAAGGCGGCGCTCGAGGCGTTGGAGTTGTGCTGCGTCACGATGCTGAACTTCAGGTCCTCGGGGTCCATCGTGGCGCCCTCGCCCTCGCTCGCGGCGAGCACGATGAAGGCGCCCGGCACCGCGTTCCAGAGGCCCATCGCCTCGACGATGATCGCGGCCATCGCGTCGCGGTCGTCCAGAGCGGCGTACCTGCCGTCCAGGTATTTGTCCTTGCCGGTGATGGGCGGCGCCTTGCCGTCCCAGATGAAGCTGATCGTCGGGCTGTCGGCCGTCGCCGGCAGCGTCGCCTTGTGGTCCGACAGCAGGACGAAGCCGGAGAGCAGCGGGTGGAGGCCCAGGAGGGCGCCGAAAAGGGCGGTCTTTTTCAGCATGGCGGGCCTCAAAAGGTGAACGCGGCGCCGATGCGGAGCGCGTAGGGGCTGACGACTGCGTGGTTTCCGAAGTCGTAGCCGATGGCTTGCTTGAACTCGAAGTTCCAGGCGACGCCCTTGCCGTAGTCGTAGCCGAGCGCCGAGTAGAGGCCTGGTCCCGAGCCGTTCGCGTCGATGGCGTAGCCGCCCCCGAAGCTCACGTAGGTGCCGCCGCCCTGGGTGCGCGAGCGCTTGCCGAAGAAGACCCCGGGGATCACCGCGAGATTCGCCTCCCAGTCGCCCTGCGTGACGTACTCGAGCTCGTACTCGTACGGGTTGACCGGCGGCAGCGACACGGGGTTGGCGCCGCCCGTGCCGAGCGACGGCGGGCCGACGTGCAGGACGATGGTGGACGCCGCGGCGGCCAGGGCAAGGAGCAGCATCAGATCGTCATCCCCATGATGAGCGAGAGGGTCTGCTTGCGCCCCGTCGACAGGAAGATCATGCCCTCGAGGCCGGCGGGGAAGAGCGCCGCGTCCCACGAGGCGGAAAAGTAAAGCGGGCCTGAGCCCTTGGGCAGGGACCAGGAAAT
This sequence comes from Pseudomonadota bacterium, assembly GCA_043786345.1. Lineage (GTDB taxonomy): Bacteria > Bdellovibrionota_B > Oligoflexia > Oligoflexales > CAIYRB01 > JANOTL01. Next base: position 2,517 of record JAYVWD010000039.1, on the reverse strand, counting down.
GCCGAAGGCGAGGCCGGCGTTGTAGCTGTTTTCGGTTTTGTCGGCGACGGCCTCGGCGGGGTCGCTGAAGGCGAGCTTCGTCTGCTCGTCCATGAGCGCGACGCCCAGCGAGGCGTTGAGGGAGTTGGACTTGAAGAGGCCCCAGCGGCGGCTCACCGTCGCCAGCATCGTCGTCTCTTTGACCGGCCCGTAGGTGCGGCCGTAAAGGTAGCCGCGCGCGGCGATCTCGGGCGTGAAGCCGGCGTGCACGAGGACCGCCGGCCGCAGGCGGTCGTCGCCCTCCTCGACGGCGGCGGCGCCGACCCCGAGCTCGACCGCCTGCGCGCGCGCCGGCGCCATGGCTTTACAGGCTCCGCCCAAGGCCAGTAAGGTTAGGGCATATCTTTGCAGAAAGTCGCGCACGTGAAACATGGATTGGATCCAGGGCGATGGGTTCCAGGGATAGCGGAGCTCGAGGCCTTTCCGGTCGAGGGCATCCTCGACAACAGTACGACGGACTTCGATCTCTACCTGGAGGTCGGGGGCGTGATGACGCTCTATGCGAAAGCGCCGTATCGCTGGGCGTTGGACGAGCTCGGGCGGCTACTCAATGACGGGCACCGGAGTTTTCATCATTCTATCGTGGATCGCGGGAAAGTCGAAGCGTACAAGCGCCTCTGCGCCGGCCTTAAAGCCGACCTGACGCTGCCGCCCGAGCAGCGCATCGTCAGCCTGACCGACGCCGCGTCGGAGCTGACGCGGATCCTGTTCAAGTACCCGCTGACGGCGGCGTCGCTCGCCCAGGTCGAGAGCGTCGCCAAGAACATGGTCCGCTGCATCGAAGAGGACCCGTCCTGCGTCGCGGCGCTTGGCAACCTCTCGAACCACGACCAATACACCTATTATCACAGCGCCCGCGTCGCAGCTTACTCGCTGGCGTTGGCGATCAAGATGTCGCTCACCGACGCCGCGCACCTCGCCATGATGGCCACCGGCGCGCTGCTGCACGACGTCGGCAAGAGCAAGATCGACCTCGCTCTTTTGCACAAAGCTGGCGCTCTGACCAAAGAGGAGTGGGACAAAATCAAGCAGCACCCGGTTTTCGGCGACGAGGTCGTCGCCGGGTCGGTGCTCGCCGTGATGCCGCGCTCGATCATCCTGCACCACCACGAGCGCTTCGATGGGTCGGGCTACCCCCACCAGCTCACCGAGAGAGAGCTCCTCGAGGAGGTCAAGATCGTGGCCTTCGCCGACGTCTTCGACGCCCTGACCACCAACCGCCCCTATCAGGTGAGCCGGACCCACTTCGAGGCCCTCGACCTGATCCGCCACAAGCTCCTGAAGAACCTGCACAAGGACGCCTTCAATGCGATGATCGAGCTGCTCGGGGTGGACCGGCCGAAGGACTGACTTTTCCTTGGTAATCCGGGCGCTTTTCCCCTAAATTCAAGGGATGGGAAAGCCGCGCACGCTCCTTTTGCTCGCCGCCTGCCTCTGGGGCTGGGGTGGCTCCGCGCGCGCGCAGATGAGCTTCCCGAACGGCGTGCCGCCGCCCTCGAACGAATCCCGCGACGTCGACGAGGTCGAGGAGGTCGTGCCCGAGGACGAGTTTCTGCCGTTGGACGAGAAGGAAGACGAGCTCAACGGCGCCCAGGTCGACAAGATCGCCAAGGCCCAGAAAGAGGAGCTGGCCCTGTCCACCTCGGAGCTCCGGGCGCGGCACGACTACCTGATGAGCGTGAGCATCGGGCCGTCGAAACCCTGGCAGACCTATTCGCTCGAGCTCGCGAGCCTGGTACGCGACGACGTCGCCATCGGCGTCTATGCCGGCTCCGGCGACCGCCGCGACTCCGGGATCATCGACGAAAAGGCCTATGACCTCCGCATCAAGGCGCGCAGCGCCGGGGTGTCGGCGCGGTACTTCTTGACGCGGCTCGAGCGGCTCTCGTTCGAGGCGGACTTAGGATACGGGACCTGGGACGCGACGGTGACGCCGCACGGCTCCGACGACCTGGTCCTGGACGACGCCCAGAAGCTCTCGGCCGGCTTCCGCGGCCACGGGCCGATCTTCGGCGTGAGCGCGGTCTTAAGCTGGATCTGGGAGAACGGCGTCTTTCTCGAGTGGACGCCGGTCGGGGCGCGCTGGAGCCGGACGCTGGCGAAGGACTTCACCCGCGAGTCCGAGCTCGGGCGGCGCGCGATCCTGCGGGCGCTCGAGCGGGCGGCGTTCTACGGGCTCACCAACCTGCGCATCGGGTTCCTGTTTTAAGGAGGGTCGCCGTGATCGACGAGAAACTCAAAGTCCGCGTCGCCCATCTCGTGCGCGCCGCGCTGCCGGCGGTGACGGCGTTCCGCCACGAACGCCACCAGCACCCGGAGCTGACCTGGAAGGAGGTCGAGACGGCGAAGGCCATCGCGGCCCGCCTCGCCAGGATTCCGGGCCTTTCCGTGCAGGAAGGCGTCGGGCGCCACGGGCTCGTCGCCGTGCTCGAGGGCGCGCGGCCCGGGCCGACCGTGGCCCTGCGCGCCGACATGGAC
>JAYVWD010000038.1:0-2095 GCA_043786345.1 Pseudomonadota bacterium | reverse complement strand
AACAAGCTCGCCGACAACATCCTGCCGATCACCGCGGTCGTCGTGCTGATCCTGGCGCTGGTGTTCGCCAAGGGCGCGGTGTTCGCGCTCCGCCCGCTGCTCAAGTTCGCGATTCCCGGCGGTATCGCCTACTTCGCGTGGCGCTGGGTGAAGAAGACGTTCATGGCGGTCGCCGGGAAAACGATCAAGCAAAAGCTCGAGGACGCCGTCCGCGGCTCGATGGGCGGCCCGATGGGCGGCGGTCCGCCGCCTGGATCCCAGCAGTCGGCGCGCCAGGCGCCGGCGGATACCGGCCCGGTCATCGACCTGTGCCCGAAGTGCGGCACCTACCTCAAGCCCGGGCACCGCTGCGCGCCGAAGGCGTGAGCGTGCGGCGGCCGAGCAGGGCCGTCACCCGCGCCAGGAAGATGCGCGGATTGTGCGCGCCTTCGATCAGGTCGTCGGCGCCCGACGAGAACGCCGTCATGAAGCTGACGCCGCCGCCGAGCGTTTCGCAGATGATGGCGACCGGCGTGCGCCGCGCCTCGAGGTAGACTTTGAGGCGCGTGCACGCGCGGAAGCAGGCTTCGCCGAGCGTGTCCCAGTGCACGAGCACGAGCGCCGGCACCTGGGCCAGACCCTCCTCGAGCAGGTCCGCCTGGGTGACAGGCAGGGCTTTGAGGCCGATGGTCGCAAGCTGATACGAGGCGTAATCGATGAAGTCGGAATCGTTTCCGAAAAGCAGAACGAAGGCGTCACCGGTCTGCGGGCTCATCACGTCCCCTGAAATTTGGGTCTGAGCTTTGAGCCTACTTGCCGCAGGTAAAGGGCGTTTAAAGAGTGTCTTCGCCGTCGTCGCCAAGGCCGCTCCGGGCTTCGTCCTCGTCGTCTCCGGCCAGGAACGTGCGGAGGTCGCCGTCCTCGTCGGGGTCGTCGGTGAGGTCGGCCGCGGCATAGGTCGCCGGGACGCGCAGCGGCGCCGACGCCAGGCCTTTCGGCGGCACGTTCCAGGGGCGGCCGTTGTACTGGAGGTCGATGACCTCGAGCTCGATCTCGCCGGCGGGGCGCTTGGCGGTGAGCACGTCGCCGATCTTTTTCCCGATGAGCGCCCGGGCTACCGGCGATTTGTACGAGATCTCATGGTTCCGCCACTCGGCCTCGCCCTCGCCGACGATCGTGTAGGTCTTTTCGACGCCGTCCTCGCCCCTGACCGAGACGGTGCTGCCGAAGCAGACGAGGTCGCCGCGGAGCGTGTCGGGGTCGATGATCTTGAGGTCCTTGAACAGCGTGCCGAGGTAGCGGAGGCGCTTGTCGATCTCGCGCAGGCGCTTCTTGCCGTAGATGTATTCGGCGTTCTCGGAGCGGTCGCCTTCGGCCGCGGCGATGGTGACGCCGAGCACGACCTTAGGGCGCTCGACGAGGAGGAGTTCGTCGTGCTCCGCGGCGAGGCGGGTGAAGCCTTTGCGCGTCAGGAGCCGGATTTCCGCCTTTTTCGCCTGCGGCCTCCCGCGCTTCACTTCTGGTACCGCCGCACCTTCTCGGGAATTTCGGGGTAGGTATAGAGGCCGTCGCTCCGGTACGAGGGCGACATGACGACGTCGTTGAAGTTCGCCATGAAGTCCTCCTTCGTCATCTCGAACGTGCCGACCCCGTCGACCGTGATCCGGAAGGATTGCTTGACCGAGAGCGGCTCGATCCGGTTTTTATAGAAGGTGAGGCGCGGGGAGTTCCATTGGGCGGCGAGGCCGCCGCGAACGGGCGCGTGCTTCGCCACCTTGCGCGCGGTCGGCCGGGGCCGCGACTCCTCGATCACGCGGCGCGCCGGCGCCGGCGGCGGTTTCGGACGCAAGGCCTCCTGCCGCGCCTGCTCCGCCATTCTCACGAGGTATTCTTCGAGGGCCTTCATCTGCTCGGGGGAAAAATGCTCCTCGGCCTCGCCGACGGGGACCTGGATCGGGTCCTCGTCGAAGAGCATGTCGGAGCACAGGAGCACCTCGCCGGCGGGATTGATGACCTTGTATCGGGTCGCAATCGAATCGTCGACGATGATGAAGAGTCGTTGGGTCTTGCGGTTGCGCACCGCGTCGATGGTGTTTTCGGTCGCCACGTCTTCACT
>JAYVWD010000037.1:0-3955 GCA_043786345.1 Pseudomonadota bacterium | reverse complement strand
TTCGCGGCCGGCGGCGGCAATTACGTTTCGCCGGCGCAACGGATGACCGACTTCATGGCCGGCCGGGTGAGCAAGGGCGAGATGCGCTCGACCTACAAGCCCGGCGTCGCGGCGGCGCGGCTCGACCAGATCCTGCCGGACTTCATCGCCGAGGCCCTGAAGCGCGCCATCGTCGATTACAACGCCAAGATGCGCGGCTTCATCAGCCCGGAGGCCCTCGTCGTCGGGGTCGAGACGAAGACCTCGTCGCCGATCGTCATGATGCGCGACAAGGGCCTCCAATCGGTCAGCCACGCCGGCTTTTTCCCCGCCGGGGAAGGCGCCGGGTTCGCGGGCGGCATCGTCAGCGCCGCGCTCGACGGCGTGCGGATCGGGCGGGCGGTGGTCGAGGAGGCGATCGCGAGCGCGCTCGTCGAGCGGGTTCATTGACAGAGACGCGGACTATGCCCGACCGCGCGATCCCGGCGGTGACGGGCGCGCAATGGGCGAGGGCTCAGGCGGCGTAAGCGACCGGCTGGATCTCCTGGCACCAGGCGATCGAGCGATTGACCGCGTACGCATGCTCCATGTTGAAGCCCTTGTACGCGAAGACGATGAAGCGGACGTCGGCGCCGGTGTGGCCTTGGGCTTTGAGCCAAAGGAGGACGCTCTGCTCGTCGCCGCTCCAGGAGTAGAGGAGCGTGCCGACCTCGGCCTCGCTGACGCGCGCCGCGATCCGGCGGATGCTCCCTGGCGTGCGGATTTCGACCGGTAGGCCCAGGGTGCGGTTGATCAGCGCGCTTATTCGCTTGGCGCTGGCGATGTCGGTCACGATGGCGATCGGTCGGGTACCCATGGCGGCGTCTCCTGGTTCCTGAGTGTTCCTGAGCACAAAGCAAGCCTTGTACCGACGCCATAAGCGTCTGATATTAAAAGTGTTCGGGGCCGGAGGGCGGCTCCGCGCGGGGCTCCTGAGCGCATCCGGAGACATACGTTCGTATCCGAAAGGTCACGACAGGCTCCCCCTCACCGTCCGCTCCCGGGACGCCGTCCACTCCCCCGACCGCGCACGGGGGCCCTCAAGCGAACTGCGGATGCGCCCGCACCGTCGCCGCGAAGGCTTCGTGGTCCGCCTGGTCCAGGGCCTCGGGATACCGCGCCGAGCTCCGCTCCCACTTCCCGAGCCAGGCGCGGTCGAGCGGCGTCCCGTCCACGTGGCGCATCGCCGCCGCCGAGGCCGCCGCGATCGTCGACCCGTCGCGCCCGCTGGCGCCGGGCGCGGCGAGCACGTGCCAGCCCGCCGCGAGCATCGTCGCCCGGACGGCCGTCGACGCCGAATAGGTGTGGAGCGTCGTCTCCGCGGCGCCGCAATGCGTCAGAATCCGGGAAAAGCTCGCGACCGTCCACAGCGGCCCGGCCGTTTTCGCCGAGAACGGGTCGAACCAGATCAGGTCCGGGGCCGCGTGCTTCGCCAGCTCCTCGCGGAAATCCCCGGGCGCGAGGCGCCAGGTCAGCGGCGCCTTCCGCGAGCTCCAGACGCCGTCGCGCAGGAGCGCCACCGGGCCCGCATGCTTCAAGTGCGAGAACTCCGCGATGTGCACGAGCGCGAGGCGCAGCGCGTCGAGGTCGTTCTCGAAGCTTAAGAGTAAGACGGGGCGCCGCACCGCGCCGGTGACCGCGGCGGCTTCGAGCGCCGTGACCGCCGCCATCGCATTGTGCGCCGCGCCGAGGCCGACGTCCCAGATGACGAGGGGCGTGGCCGACAAGACCCCGACGCGCTTCGCGAGCCCCGCCTGGTCGACATAGAGCTGCCGCGCCTCGACGTCCGGCGCGCCCGCCGGGTGCATGACCTCGCCGGAGCTCTCCTGGCGGATGTGCGCGCCGCCGTTGTCCTGGCGTTTCAGCGAGAAATTCCCGATTTTGAGCGGCTTCCCGGCGTCGCGCGGCACGTGCGTCTCGGGCTCGGTGTCGCCCTGGACCAGCTCGTTCCGCTTCCGCCCGTGGTACGCGGCGAACGTCCCGTCGAGGATCCGCGCGCGCACCTCGCGCATCAGCTCATGGTAGAAATGGATGTTGTGCCGGGCGATCAGCCGCCAGCCGAGCCCCTCGCCCACCTTGAAGAGGTGGTGGACGTAAGCGCGCGAGTACGTCCGGCAGGAGTGGCAGGCGCAGTCCGGGTCGATCGGCTCTCGGCTGAGCCGGTAGGCCGTCCGGCGCAGCTTGACCGTGCCGCGGTGCGTGTAGGCCGTGCCGTGCTGCGCGTGCGCCGTCGGCAGGATGCAGTCGAACATGTCGACGCCCCGGTGCACGGCCTCGAGCAGGTCGATCGGCGTGCCGACGCCCATCAGATACCGCGGCCGGTCCTTGGGCAGGAAGTCGGTGGTGAAGCCGGTGAAGTGCTCGCGCTCCGCCTTCGACTCGCCGACCGCGAGGCCGCCGATCGCGAGCCCGTCGAACGGCAGCTCGCGGAGGACCTCCGCGCTTTCCCGCCGCAGGTCCTCGAAGCAGGCGCCCTGCACGATGCCGAACAGCGCCTGCGGGCTGTCGCCGCGCGCCGCGAGGCTCCGCTTCGCCCAGCGGTGCGTCAGCTCCAGCGCCCGCCGCGCCTCGGCGTGCGCCGACGTGGACGGCACGCATTCGTCGAGCACCATCATGATGTCGCTGCCGATCGCGCGCTGCGTGGCGATGCTGCGCTCGGGCGTGAGCAGGATCTTCTGGCCGTCGACGTAGCTGGTGAACTCGGCGCCGTCTTCGGCCAGGCGGCGCGCGTTCGGGAGCGAGAAGATCTGGTAGCCGCCGGAGTCGGTGAGCACCGAGCGCGGCCAGCTCATGAACTTCTGGATGCCGCCGAGCGCCTCGAACACCTCAGGGCCCGGGCGCAGCAGCAGGTGGTAGGTGTTGGCGAGGAGGATCTGCGAGCCCATCGCGAGCAGCTCGTCCGCCATCAGGCCCTTCACCGTCGCCTGCGTCCCGACCGGCATGAAGAGGGGCGTGAGCACCTCGTTGTGGAGCGTCCGAAAGCGCCCCGCCCGCGCCTTGGAGCCAGGGGCCTCGGCCTCGAGCTGAAACGCGAGGCGGCCCCGTCCCGGCGCGCCGCCGCGGTCGTGCGTCGCGACGTCGCTCATTTCAGCTTGGCCTCCAGCTCCGCCCAGCGGGAGTAGAGCGCCTCGATGCGCTCCTCCGCCTTCTTGAGCGCGGCGCAGGCCTCGGCGAGCTTGGGCGCCGAGGTCGCGAGTTTGGGGTCGTCCATGTTGGCCTGCCAGCGCCCGAGGTCCTCCTCGGCCTTCTGGATGTTGCCTTCCATCTGGTCGAGCTCGCGCTGATCGTTGTAAGAGAGCTTTTTCGTCGGCGTGTTGCCGCTGGCGCGCTTCGCCTCGCCGGGCGCCTCCGCCGAGCGGACGGCCTTGCCGCGCTCCTTCATCCGGAGTTTGACGGCCTTCTCCCATTGCGCGAAGTCCGCGTAGAGCTGGGCCCCGCCCTCGCCGTCCAAGCCGATGGTGAGGTTGCAGACCTCGTCGAGGAAGAAGCGGTCGTGCGTGACGAGCACGACGGAGCCCGGGAACTCCGCGAGGCTTTCCTCGAGCACCTCCAAGGTCGGGATGTCGAGGTCGTTCGTCGGCTCGTCGAGCAGCAGCACGTCGGCCGGCACGAGCATCAGCTGGGCGATCAGCAGCCGCGCCTGCTCGCCCCCGGAAAGCTCCGAGACCTGAAGGTCCATCTGCTCGGGGCGGAACTGGAAGCGCCGCGCCCAGGAGAGGACGTGGATCGATTTGTCCCGGTAGACGACCGCGTCGCCCGACGGCGCGAGCGAGGCCTTGAGGGTCTTGGTCTGGTCGAGGCCCGAGCGGCTTTGGTCGAAGTAGACGACCTTGAGGTTGTCGGCGATGACGACGGTGCCGGTGTCGGCCTCCAGCGCCTTCATGAAGAGCTTGAGCATCGTGGTCTTGCCGGTGCCGTTGGCGCCGAGCAAGCCCAG
>JAYVWD010000036.1:0-2269 GCA_043786345.1 Pseudomonadota bacterium | reverse complement strand
CCGTCAAGCCGCACGACTCCTGCCAGCAATACTACGACTCGATGCTCGGCTACGCCCAGGCGATGGAGGCGATTCACGTCAAGCGCTTCCTGGCCTGGTCCCGCTATCAGCTCGCCGTCGGCGGCTTCGGCGTCCTGGCTAAGTCCGGCGGCTTTCCCGGCGGCGGCCCGATGGGCAACAAATCGAGCGGCGGGGACGACGGCGGCGCCGATAATTCCGCCCCGACCTCCTCCAAGGCCGATAGCGCGCCGTCGGCGCCGTCGGCGGCGTCGAGCGAGGCGGCGAGCGTGGGCAAGCAGGCCAGTCCGACGGCGCCGGGCGCGGTCGCGTCGGAGTATCAGACGAACAACCAGGTCCAGGGCGTCGACGAGACCGACTATGTGAAGTCGAACGGCCGCTATGTTTTCGTCGCCCACGGCAACCTCCTGCGGGTGATCGACCTCGCGGGGAACATCGTTTACGCCGCGCAGATCGCCGGCGAAAACCCGCGCGGCCTGCACCTCGTCGGCAACAAGCTCGCGCTCATCACCGAGAGCTCGGTCGCGAACCCCTACCAGACGCCGAACATCGACCTGCCCTTCGACAACCCCGACTACTGGTGGGCCTATTGGGGTTACAACCGCCAGCGCACCTGGTTTTATACGCAGGTCACCAACGTCCACGAATTCACCATCGGCGACGACGGCAAGCTGACGCCGGCGAAGGACCGCAAATATTTCGGCAACTTCCGCGACGGCCGCGAGATCGGCGGGACCGTGCACCTGGTGCTGCAGAAGCAGCTGCCGTGGAACATCCTGAGCACCGGCCTGGACCTCTACGGCAACGGCGGCCTGATCTTCGTGAAGGACGACGCGGCCCTCAAGACCTACGCAAAACGCCTCGCCGAAGAGAACCTCAACGCCTGGCGCAGGTATATGTTCGAGGACGGCGACCTGATGGCCGAGCACTCCCAGGCTTACAAGGCCGGCCACTGCGCGGCGTTCACGCGGCTGACGTCGACGACCGCCGACGCCATCGCCGGCGCCGAGCTGGTCAAGCTCTACCAGGCCTGGGACACGCAGCTCGCGTATTCCGTCGGCATTCAAGCCTCGATCTACAATAGCTATCCGACGTTTCCGTCCTACGACAACGTGACCGAGGTCGCGTCGTTCGACTTAGAAGGCGCCAATCCCGACGCGGTTTCGATGACCATCAGCCCGGTGAGCGCCAACATGGTCTACGCCTCGGCCGACCGCCTCGTGGTCGGGAGCCAGCGCTACGAGTGGTTCAACTACTGGCGGCAGATCTACGTCCTGCCGGCGGTGCCCGCCAAGCCCGCCATCGCCTGCATCGGCGCCGCGGACCTCTGCGCCGCGATCGGCACGGCGCCGGCGACCGGCGTCGTCCCCATCTCGGTGGTGCCGGCGGTCTCGATCACGAAGACGACCAACTTCTTCGACTTCCTCACCTTCAAGCTCGACGAAGCCGGCGCCACACCTTCGGGGCTCGGCACGGTCCCCGGCACGCCGGTCAACAACTACGCGATCGACGCGACGGCCAATACCGTGCGCTTCGTCGTCACCGAGAACCGCGAGACGGCGATCGCGCCGGGCGGCGGCGTCATCCAGGTCGTCAAGGCCGGCCCGGACGAGGTCGTGAGCTCCGGCCCGATTTTCCAGCAGAACCAGCAGGTCTCGAGCCTAAAGGTGTTCAAGGCCGACGGCACGGTGTGGACTCAGGCGGCGAGCGTCGCGCTCGATGTCGGCGGCTACGTGAGCGGCGTCCGCTTCCTCGGCAACGTCGCGTTCGTGAGCACGCAGAACGCCAGCGACCCGCTCTACGCCCTCGACGTCTCGGACGAGCTGAATCCGAAGCTGGTCGGCAAGATGCCGGACGACATGCGCGCCAGCTACTTCCATCCGATGGGGGACGGCAAGACGATCCTGGCGCTCGGCCGCAGCGAGCCGGCGTTGATCCCGAACTTCAACTACTACGGCTACACGCTCACGGTGAAGATGATCGACGTCGCCAACGTCGCGGCGCCGGTCGTCCTCAGCTCGATGGACTTCCAGGTCGGCGGCTCGCAGGCGGAGTATGACTTCAAGGCCTTCCGCTTCATCCCGCGCCTCGGGCTGCTGGTGCTGCCGATGGACTATCCGTTCCGCCTCGAGCTCGCGGTCGCCGACCGCGACAAGGGCTTCGCGCACTTCGGCACGATCCAGCTCCAGGACAAGCTGACCCAATACTACGGGATCGGCGGCAGCCCGCGCACCATGCTCTTCGACGACCT
>JAYVWD010000035.1:0-4515 GCA_043786345.1 Pseudomonadota bacterium | reverse complement strand
CGTAGCGGCAGGCGATCTTCCCGTGCTTGCTGCACGGCCGGCAGCCGACGGCGCCGGAGAAGGCGCGGCTTTCGCGCATGTGCGGCGCGAACCCGAAGGCCTCGACGGTCGGGCCGAAGAGCACGGCGACCGGCGTGTCGACCGCCTCGGCGATGTGGCCGAGGGACGAGTCGTTGCTCAATAGGCCGCTCGTCTCGCGCAGCGCGATCGCCGATTCCCAGAGCGACAGACGCCCGGCGAGGTTGAGGACGGGGTCGGTCCAACCGAGCATGTCGAGCAGCTCGCGCGCGACCTGCCGGTCGTTTTCGTCGCCGAAGAAGACGAGCCCGAGGGCGGAGTGCGCCTCGCCGGCGCGGCGTACGAGGGTGCTCTGCACCTTGAGGATCACGTCGCGGACGAGCTCGAGCGGGGCCTGCTTGGTCGGGTGCGCGGCGCCGGGCGCGACGCCGAGCCAGGTGCCGAATTTGAGCTCCTTGCGCCAAGGAGCGTCGAAGGCCTCGGGGATCGGCAGGCGGGGGCGCACGAGCGCGGACTCGACGCCGTCCCGCATCTCGATGGGCAGGTGGTGCCGCAACGCGCGCCGCAGCGTGTCGCACATCATCTCATACTGCGGGCGCTGCGCCAGGCGCACGCGGTCGGGCAAGGGCCGCCGCCGGCCGCGGACGCGCGCCTCGACGAGCAGCCGGCCGCGCGCGAGTTGGGCCTTGTCGGCGGCGAAGTACGCGACCTGGTGGGCCGACTTGAGCGCGCGCGCGAACCAGCGCGAGCGGATGTTGCACTGCAGGTCGATGAGCACGTGGTAGCTCGACAACTGTGCGATGACCTTCTGCAAGGTGGCCGGGCTGTCGCCGCGCCCGATCTCGAGGCCGCGCACGTTTGGGTAAGCCGACGTGACGATATCGAGCGCCGCGCCCCGGCCGAGCCAGGTCACCTCGGTCGGCACGGGAAGCTGCTCGAGGAGGTTGAGGCAGGACGTCGCCAAAACGACGTCGCCCAAGCTGCTTGTCCGGTAGATCGCGACGCGCAGGGTCGGAGCCGTAGAGGACGGGGTGAGCATTTTTTAGGCTCCTCTTTGGCTCTCAGTCTACAGGACCGGATGACCTTGGTAAAACCCTATAATTGCTAGAATTTTCCACTGCCGGGCGCCCTTTGTATTACGATGTAAGAGGCTGATATTACATGACTATTCGCTTTGTTGCCTTTACCCGGGCAAAGGCCTACTCTTTTCACAGAGCAAACTTGGCCACCGCCGCATCATGAACCCCAAAACCACTTGAATGGGGGTCTTAGCCGTAATGAGTAAACGGCAACTCAACATCATTTACTTCGTGGACTCGTCGAAGACGCGCACCATCAAGATTCCCTTGGGTCGGGTCAGCGTCGTCCTGCTGCTTCTTTCAGCAGTCGGCGTTTGGTCGGTCGCGAGCGCGTTCGTGCTGAACGCGGCCTACGCCGATCGCATCGACATGACGCGCAAGCTGCGCACCACCCTCGCGACGGTGTTCGACTACGAGACGCGACACGACGGCGTCTACGACCTCGCGTACCCGAACGGCAAGGGCGGCGCGGTCCCCACAAAGTCCGAGCCGGACGGCTCCGTGGCGCCGTCGGTCGCGAGCGCGTTGTCGCGCCTGCCCGCGGCCGAGCCGTCGGCGACGGCCGAGGAAGCGGACGCCGCGGCCGACGGCGGCGAGGAGCTGGCCGGCGCGAAGCTGGCCCCTCCGAAAGGCCTGTCCGCGAAAGCCCCGCCAAAGGCACGCGAGACAGCCGAAAGCAAGGCGCAGACCAAGGCCCAGGCCAAGCTGGAAGCGAAGGCGGAGGCCAAGGCGGAGGCCCGGGCCAAGGCCGAGGCCGACGCCAAGCTCAAAGCGGAGGCCCGCGCCGAGGCGCAAGCCAAGACCGCCGCCGACGCCAAGCTCAAAGCCGAAGCCAAGGCGGACGCCAAGGCGAAGGCTGAGGCCCTGGCCCAGGCCGCCAAGGCGGACGTCGGCGCCAAAGGCACGCCGATCGTCGTCGGCAACCCGGTCATCGAGAACAACCCCGGCGCCCTTCAGGTGAAGTTCGACCTGACCAATAAATCATCCGACCGCGCCGAGGGTTACATCTGGGCAGTGGCCGCGTTCAAGAACGACAAGGGCGAGGTCTCCTACATCGCCGACCCGCCGAACGTCGGAGTCCAGGCCGACGGCGAAGTCGCCGAGCCCTCCAAGTCGTCCAACTTCGGCATCCGCAAGTTCAAGAAGATGAGTTTCACCTTCCCGGTCAAAAAGGAGCTGAACGGCACCTTTACCGGGATCAGGATCGGCGTCACCGACAAGGCGGGCGCCAACCGGACCACGTACAACGTCCCCGTGGAGATAAAAGTCGGCGCGACCGATGCGGCGCCCGACGGGACGAGCAGGTAATCCACGATGCGCGTTTTGGTGCCTTTGGCGCTGGCGGCCTCGCTGCTCGGCGCCCCCGGTTGTCAGACGGTGGAGCCGCCGCCGGCGGCGGGTATTGCCCCGTCCCTGCCGAAGGCCGTGGCGCGCGCGCCGAAAGCGGCGCCGGCACCGGTTGCTCCGGCGCCCTCCGTGGCGGCCGCGCCGGTCGCCCCGGCGGCAACGCCCGGGACCATTTTGTCGAAGACGATCCTCCCCGAGGCCTTCGCCCGCGAGCTGCCGGCCGGGGAAAATCCCGGGACGATCACGGTCCCCGGCGAGATGCTGCGCGTGAGCGCCGTGGCGCGGCCGCGCGCCGAGGTGCGCAGCGGCCCTGGGGCGCAGTTCGACCTCGAGGAATTCGTGCTGGAGCAAGGCGACCCGGTCGTCCTCTTCGACCGGATCGGCGTCTGGCAAAAGGTGCTCGCGATCGGCACGTGGAAAAAGGGCTGGGTGCACGCGGCGACGCTCGCCGCGCCCGAAGCGCGGAAAGACGCGCTGACGCTCGAGACCCGGCTCCTGCCGACCGTCCTGGCGATGCACCCGATCGACGCGGCGAAGCGCTACCCCGAAGGGACGGCGATCAACGTCGTGATCCCGAAAGGCGCGATGTTCCGTTCCCTCATGTTCAACGGCGCGGCAGCGCTCGTGATGCTGCCGGAAACCAACTCGGTGATGTGGGTATCGAGAAAGGACGTAAAATGAAACGGATCAGTCTTCTTTGTTTGCTGTCGAGCGCCGGCCTGGGCGCCTGCGCCCCGACCATGGCGGGCCTGCTCAAAGGGCCCGACGGCGCCTTGGTCGCGAGCCCTGAGGCGCGCGTCAACATCTCGAGCTTAGCCTCCGGCGCGGAGGCGTCGACGCCGCTCGTCGTCGAGGTCGACGCGAGCGGCAAATTTTCCACCGACGCCAAGCTGGCGCCGGGGCCCTACCTCGTCGAGGCGCTCGTGCCGGGGTATTCCCCCGAGTCGAAGCGCGTGATGCTCGGCGAGACCGAAGGGCTCGAAATCCAGCTGAAAGCGGTGCCCAAGACCCGACCCTCGGCGACCTCCGCGCGCGCCGATGCCGATCAGGCGCGCGGCGCCGGCGGCGCGACGCTGACGCCGCCCACTCTCTGAGTCAGGGACTTTGATTCGCGAACAATGCGTGCGGAAGGGTTTGTGATGCTCAAGGCGAAGAGGGTGCTCCTGCTGGCCGTGTTCGCGCTTTCCAGCGGCTGCTGGAAGAAGGACGCGCCGGTCCACATCAGAGTCGAGGCGAAGACGAACCAGGGCGACCCGGTGAGCGCCGCGACCGTCGCGCTCGACGGGCAGGTGCTCGGGAAGACCGGCAACGACGGCACGTTCGAGGGCGAGACGAAGCTCCCCATCGGCGCCCGCCGCCGCCTCGAGGTGAAGAAGGAAAGCGACGCCTACTACTTCGCGCCCTATTTCGAGACTTTTTCGGTCGCCGACGCCAAGCCGCTCGAGCTCGCCGTCCAGGCCGTGCTCTATTTCGTGCCGAAGCCGGCGCCCGGCGTCGACGAGCGCAAACCGGCGGCCGCCGCGGCGGTCGCCCCGGTCGCCGAAGCCCCGAAGACCGAGCCCGTAAAACCAGAGACGCCGCCGGCGGACGTCGCGGCGACGGCCTTAGGCGACGAGGATCTGACGGCGCAACTCGACAAGATCGCGCCCGAGCCCGAAGCGGACGAGTCGAACCTGGCCGCGAAGCCCAAGGCCGAAGCGCCCAAAGTCGCCGAAGCCCCGGCGGCCGAGGCGCCAGCGGCCGAGGAGCCCGCCGGCGACGACGCCCTGGTCGCGGCCGCCGCGCTGCCCGCCGCGCCGTCGAAGGAGGTCGCCGCCGTCGCGCCCGTGAAGGAAGCCGGGCTCGGTCCGATCCCGAAACTCGAGCTGACCCCCGTCGATGCGGCCATCGACTACCGGCCCTCGACGTATCCGAAGCCGAGCTGGCCGAACAAGGGCGCCACCCTCTTCACCGTCCACGTGTTCGCCGGCGAGCAGCCGCTCCCCGACGCGCAGGTGCTGCTCGGCCAGGACGAGGAAGGTGACCTCAAGGTCGCCTGCACCACGAACGCCCGCGGCCGCTGCGTCGTCCG
>JAYVWD010000034.1:0-1524 GCA_043786345.1 Pseudomonadota bacterium | reverse complement strand
ATTAAGCAATTTGCCTTCGCGGCATTGTTCTCGGTGTGCGCTTCAACCGCGGTCTTCGCCGGGCAGGCGGACCTCGAGTCCACCGCCCTCAACGTCGTTTTGGCCGATAACCCGCTCGCCGACCTCGCGGCGCCCACGACGATCCAGACGATCGCCGCCCGCAAGGCCGAAATCAAGAACCTTTTCGACACGTACCTCACCCCCGAGGGCCAGGCGTCCTTCTATCAGGCGCCCCCGTTCGTGCTCGGCGAGATCCTCGTCGCCTTCGATCAGCCGACGACCGCGACGATCATGGCGCTCTATGCCGGGCACGAGTCCCCCGTGCTGACCGTGACGGCGCAAGGCGTCGGCGTCCCCGCCGTGGACGCGCTCCTCGCGAAACACGGGGTCAAGGAGATCGTCGCCGACGACCTCTTCTTCACCCTCAAGTTCGACCCCAAGCACAACCCGAACCCGGTGGCCGCCGACTTCAAGGCCCTGCCCCTCACCAAGTTCGCCGAGCCCGACGGCATCATGAACATGCGCGGCTTCGACCTGGCGCACGTCGCGACGACGCCCGCCGTCTACATCCTGACGTACGGAACGGGCGACTGCCCGTCGGGCTGCATCGAGAAGCGCCGCTTCTATTTCGAGGCCGGCTTCGTGCACGGCCAGGACTACGTCGCCAAGATCGGCGAGGCCGGCGACGAAATTTCCGCCGAAGACCGCGCCAGCCTCTTCAAGAACTGAGTTCAGCTTTAGCCTTTCCCCAAGTCTCGAGGCCCTAAGATCATGCGCCCCTCCCTGCTCGTAGCCGCGCTCCTGTGCGCGGCGGCCGCGGCTCCCGTCCGCGCCGATGACATGACCCCTGCCGAAAAGCAGGCCTGGATCGCGAAAGCGGCCCGCGTCCTGCGCTATGGCGACGGCGTCAACTCCGCCGCCGAGATGGCGGCGCTGATGCCGCTCGACCGGGAGGCAATCGTCGACAAGCTGATGGCGGACCCCCGCTTCGGCGACACGGTACTCGACTTCAACCTCTACTTCCTCGGGGCGAAGCCGGCGTCGATCTTCGGCCCGGGCTCCACCGCCTTGAACAAGTCCTACGGCCCGGCCGTGGTCGCCCATCCGCAGGCCGTGGCGGCGGCGCGCAATCTGCTCAGAGGCGGCGACTACTTCGCGCTGTTCGACCTCAAGCAGCCGTTTTTCGCGACGCACGTCACCGAGCCCTTCCTCGACGACGGCACCGGGATGCCGCTGCCGGGAACGCCCGCCGAGAAGCGCGCCAAGCTGCGCGCCGACGTGGCTCAAGGCTACGATACGCTGCTCGCGCGCTTCAAACCGGCGGCGGATGGACCGCTGAACAAGGACGCGGGCTGCACCGGCTTCGGCGACGACCCGGCGATGACCGTGATCCAGAACGGCCTCTTCACGGCGGGCTTTCCCGACGAGGTGCCGCTCGGCGTCGTGGTGCGCTGGCACCCCGAGATCACCATCCAATGCAGCTCGCCTACCGTCACGGCCGAAACGGTCGCCTTGACCCTGCAG
>JAYVWD010000033.1:0-4426 GCA_043786345.1 Pseudomonadota bacterium | reverse complement strand
CTCCTGTTTGAGGGCCTCTTTCACCTTCTTTTCGGCCGAGGCGAGCGTCTCGGTCGCGGGTTTGGCTTTGCTGATCTGCGCGATGATCTTCTCCATCTTGCCCGTCTGGATCTGCGAGGCGGAGATGATGAGCACGAAGAAGATCAACAGGTTCGTGATGAGGTCGGCGTAGCTCGTGAGCCAGCCCTCATTGCTCGACTTCAGGCGGAAGTTGCGCATTTTCGAGCTCATTCGGCGGCGGCACGCGCCGAGCGACCGCCCTCGTCCTGGAGGAGCGAGGCGACCGTGTGCTCGAGCAGGTCGATCAGGTTCATGCGCTCGTTGAGCTGGTTATTGAGGCGCGTCGCCATCGGACCGCCGACCGCGGCGCCGAAAGCGATGCCGTAAAGGGTCGCGAGCAGGGCCATCGCCATGGCGCCGCCCATGTTGCCGGATTCCGCCGCCAGGTTTCGGAAGAGCTGGACCATGCCGGTGACCGTGCCGACCATTCCGAAGGAGGGGGCCATGCGGCCGACCAGGTCCCAGCCCTCGATCGTCGGCTGCTGCAGGTGCGCATAGCGGTTTCTGACCTCGGAGAAGCGCTCGACGAGCGCGGCGCCCTGGAGCTGCCGCATGAGCGCGTCGGCGGCGACCCGGACCTCGAGGCTCGTCGACTTGTCGGCCATGTCGAGGACGACGGCGCGGCGGCCTTCCCGCCAGGAGTCGCGCAGGGTCTCGAGGGACTGCTGCGTGCGGCGCATCTCGTGCGAGAAGGCGCTCGTGGAGGGCAGGAGGTCGCGGACCGAGAGCAGCATGCGCATCAGCGCCCGCCAGTCGATCGCGAGGCAGAGGGCGCCGGCGACGCCGCCGAAGACGACGACGGCCGCGTGCAGGTCGAGGAACGACAGCTCCGCGCCGGGCCGGTCCGAGATGGCCACTTTGAACACGAGCGCGAGAATCGCGAGGCCAACGAGCGGCGTGATCATCAGGACGGATCCTCGAGGCGCGGGGGGCGACGTTGCCAACCACTTGATTCTAAGCAACAATAACTTGGAAATGAATCTACCCCACAACACTAACCGGTGCGTCGCGCTCCTGTCAAAGCGGCACATCAAAGAGCCTCTCCGCGCGCTCCTCGCGGCGGCGGGGAAAGCCGCGCTCCTCGTGCTTTTGCCGGCGACGATGGGCTGCGTCGCGTATGTTCGCCCCGCGGGTGAATGGAACGAGCCCGTCGACCTGGACCTGGACGACGCCTCCCTCAAAGGCATGCGCGTCAAGGTCGACTGCGTCCTTAACGACGGCGAAGGCCAGGTGACGCCGCAGGACGATGAGGACTGCGCGAAGCTCCGGGTCACGCTCGGCAACACCGGCGCGCGCATCCTGCTCGACACGATCCCGCCCGAGGCGCTGGCTTCGACCGCCCTGCCGCCGCCGGGCGAAGGCCTGTCGCCCGCGGAGCGCGCCAAGGCCGAGAAGGCCGGCCGCGAGCGCGTGAAGAAGCGCGAGAAGTTCCCCAAGGAGATCGGCGACGCCAAGACCGAAAAGGCCGATTTTCGCGTGAATTTCGTGGCGTTTCCGACCTCGTCGGACCACTGCGGCAAGTCCGTTCTGCTCTTCCTCTTCACCTTCGGCCTGGGGCCTTGCCTGGAGGACATCGAAAGCCACGCCGACCTCTACGTCACCGACGTCGCCAAGGGCGTGCAGATCCGGAAGCCCCTGGTCGTCCGCGTGCGCCGCGTCCTCGGGGCGTCGGCGCTCGCCTTGCTTCTGATCGACATCCAGCGGCCCGTCAACCGCAAAGACTACCGCCGCCTGGCGGGCGCGCACCTGCTCGAGTACGTGCAAAATGTCGTCTTTACCTTCGCCATGCGCGACAGGTTCGAGGCGCAGCGGCCGCGCGTCGCGCAGGACGGCCCGGCGCGCCGCTCGCCAAAGGACGGCCCATGAACCCCTTTTTCCTCGTCGCGATCCTCCTTTTCGCCCTGGGTGGCCAGGGCCAGTTCCTGTTTACGCCGGAAACGCAGTACGAGCTGGGCATGCGCGACAAAGTCCCGCCGCCCTGCCGTCCTGCGTCGCGCGCCGAGCTCGCGGCGGAGGGCTTCGCGCCGATCGGCAAAGCCTCGACGTTCAACCTCAAGGGCTTCTACGTCTGCGAGACGCGCATCCTCAAATACGGCGACCGCGACTCCTTCGCCGACTACGTCGCCCAAAACGCCGTCGCCCGCGCCAAGGAGGTCGTCCGCGGCCTGGCCCAGGACCGCGCCCGCTGGGGCGTCAGTGCCGACCACCCCTGGGCCCTCGAGGTCGAGGCCGACGACGACCGGGTCAAAGTCCTGGTCGAGCGCCTTTATTGGACCGAGATGACCGAGGCCCTGGGCCCCCGCAGCGTCTCGCGCCGCCCCGTCGACCCCGCCGCACCGCGCCTGCACATCGCGCTGCGCCGCGTCCAAGACGCCGGCCTCCTTTTCGGCGTTTGGGCCGCCGCCCCCGGCGCCGACTGGAAAAAACTGTGAACGCCTTGACCCGACATCTTCTGGTCTTTGCCGTCTTCTTCGCGACGTCTGCACAAGGCGTTTCTGGCGACGCGGCTTCGGACAAACCAATCTATCTCGATCTCCGATTGATGGGCGCCGACCTCATCGACGACCTCGTCTGGTCCTGGTCCAAAGATCCCCCTTTCAAAGACCCGCGCCCCGTCACCCTCGTCGAGGTGGAAGCCCCCGTCGGCTTGGACGAACGCTTCAGCATCTTCACGGAAAACCGCCTCTACGAGCTGCTGCGCGCCAACCCGAACATCCCCATCCGCCTGACGCACTGCGGCCTCTGCACGCAGATGGTCGCCAAATCGACTAGGGACGGCACCCGTATCAGCCGCGGCATCGATCAGCCCGAGGTGCTCTCGGGCCTGCTCGCCACCTCGCCCGACCGGCTGGCCTTAAGCCTGGGCTTCGAGGTCGAGGGCCGGGAGCTCGTGCTGCGGGCGCAGATCTTCGAGCTGGCCGGCGCGCAGCCGATCGTCTGGGCCAGGACCTATGCGACGAGCATGGGCGCGCGCCGCATCTTGCGCGAGACGACGCCGCTCATCAGCCTCGAGGAGGCGCGGAAAAACCAGCATGAGCTGATCGTCGGCCGCGACCCCATCGAGGTCGTGACGCGGTTCACCGTGCGCTCTTTCGAGCTCAACGACGCGTCCCTCGGCAGCACCACGGCCCCGCTCGTCTTTTTCGAGCAGAGCTTCGAGGGCGTGCTCCTGCCGCATCGCACCAAGCGCGCCGCCGTCACCGCCGGCTTCACGAGCATCAAAGACCAGATCCAGGGCTTCAGCGTCGGCGGCCACCTGGCGCAGCTCCTTTTGCGCGACGAGCCGAGTCTCGCGGACCCGGACGTCTATTTGTTCGGCGGTTTCAACTACGTGCGTCTGCGCGGCCCCGGCGCGCTACCCTATGGCGCGGACGAGATGGACATCGACAACCTCCTCCGCGTGCGCAAAGAGCCCAAGGCGACCATGCTGCTCTACCGGCTCGGGCTCGAGACCCACATCAAATACCGGTATGGCGCCATGGCCTTCCTCGAATACGCGCCCCTCCTCAAGACCAGCAAGACGGTCGTGACGAACCGGCTCGTCGGCATACCCTACCAGGATCTCGGGATCGGGATGGTGATCCGGTGGTGAGGGCTTATAAACAATTATTGATTTATGTGGCGCTGGCCGCGTTCACGCTCCGGGCCGCGCCGGCGCTGGCGATCTTCGCCCAGACGGCCCGGGACCTGGCCGTGCTCGAGGACTCGCTGCGCCACCGCTTCGAGGCCGAGCCCGAGCTCAAGGACCGGGTCCTGCCGATGCTGCTCGCCCCGCCGAAGAACGTCTGGCAGGAGTCCCGCACCGACTTCCCCGCCTCCGCCTTGAGCGCGATCAAGGCGGTCTTCCCCGGGCCCAACTCGGTCGTCATCTGCCCCGACTGCGACACGCACCGCCTGCACGTCACCGACCGGAAGTCCGTCATGATCAGCAACGGCGAGCTCGCCTTGGGCGACCTGAGCCGCCTGCGCCAGGACCCGCGCTTCAAAGGCGCGCGCAGCTTCGCCACCGTGAAGGAGACGCCGTCGGGCGTCGAGATGCGCATCATCAGCATGGACGACGGCGCGCTCCTCTACTTCGCGCTCGCCGACTCGGCCGAGACGCTGAGCGACGCCAAGCCCTACCTCCACCTCTCGCGCGAGCTCGAGCGGCGCAAGTACGGCGAGAGCCTGGCCTACATCTGGGTCGACATGGGCTTCTACCCGACCGGGACGTTCCAGCTCGAGTACCTGGAGCAGTGGGGCCAGTACAACCAGCACCTTTCGGGGGTGGTCTTAAGCCTCCTCAACCCCAACCTCGCGCTGGGCGCCGTCTACCACTACATGATGCCGACCTTAAGGAAGCTCAACTTCCAGGGCGCGCTCTTCT
>JAYVWD010000032.1:0-3054 GCA_043786345.1 Pseudomonadota bacterium | reverse complement strand
GCCGGCGAACCATTTGGTCATGTCGAAGCCGAGCGCCAGCTTGTTGTCGGTGCCGGGCGCGACCGCGAAGGCGCTGTCGCCGGTCATGCGGAAGTTGAGGGCGTTGCTCCAGTCGATGACGAACGGAACCGCGGCGCCGTTTAGCAGGACGGTGCCTTTGATCGCGAAGACGTTGCCGAAGAGCGGCTCGGAGGCCGCCGACGCGAAGTCGCGCTTGAGCTGGAACTCGACGCGCCGGTAGCTGCCGTCGGCGACGTTGACGGCGGGCGCGTCGCCCGCGAACGTCCCGGCCACCGCGTCGTAGACATAGGGTCCGATGAACTTCGTCGCCCGGTCGCTCTTGCCTTCCCGCTCGAGTTCGGACCGGCATTTGGCGCCGAGATCCTCCCGCTTGGCCTGGAACCTGGCGATCTTGGCGTCTTTGGCGTCTTTATGGTGCTTGGGCCCGCCGCTGCCGCTGCCGCCGTCGTGGTCTTTGCCGGCGAGGGTCGGCGCGGCATCCGCCGTATCGCCGCCCGCCTGCGCGATCTCGGCGGCGGTGACGACCTCGGCGGCATTTTCCTGGGTTTCGAGCTGTTTCTCGGGCTCGCTCCGTTCCCGGGCGGCTTTGAGCTTGATCTTGGCGATGTTGAACTTCGCGTAAGTGACCGTGACGTCGCCGACCTGGATGGTCGCGGGCGCCGCGTCGGCCAATCCCAGGTCGGTCATCGGACCGAAGGCGAGGCTCACGCTGCCGTTGGCGCCGCTCGAGTCGGTGGGCCGGCTCTCGTCGAGCCCGGTCGTACCGCCGTCCTTGTCCGCGCCGCAGGCGCCGAGCAGCGCGACCAGGGCGATCGACCAGGCGGATTTATGGACTTGATACATGATTGGTTCCTCCAAAATGGGCAGCAAAGGCCGTACACACAATTGCCTTGTCGGGGAGTTGGAAAAAAACTTTAGAAAAGTATTATTTATCAATAATATCAATTTAATAGATCATTAATGACTCGTACACGGCGCGAAGGCGCCACGGGCGCCATATGAGCGGCCGCGAGGCGCGCGAAAATGTGACGTCGATAAGGCGTGGCATACCGGCGGTTTGGCGCGCGGATTTCAAATCCGGGGCGCTCCGACCGACCTTGTTTCCCGTGCGCCGTTGTTTGGCGCCATTGGAGGAACCAGGACATGAAGATCAAGACCGAACGGGCGTTCATTTGCGCCGCCATGACCATTTGGATTCAGGCTTGCGGTGAAGGGAGCTCGGGCACGCCCACCGTCGAAAACCACCGGACGCCGCGCCGCGAGGTTTGGCTGACCGTCGTGGGTACCGAAACCTTGGGGGCGCTCCCGCCCCTTTCGGCGCCCGGCGCCGAGCCAGTCACGGCGCCCGCTCCGACGGCCGCGCCGACGGCCGCTCCGACGCCCGTCGCCGATCCGCAGCCGGCGCCGGCGGCCGGCGGGATCCCCACCTATGTCATCCCGGCAGGCGGAGACACGCCGGCCGGAACGACGACCGCGATTCCGGTCGTTCCGGTGGCCGGCGGCAGCGCTCCCTCCGGTTCCGGACCTTCCGAGGCGCCGAGCGTCACCCCGTCTGACGACGAAATCGCGGCGTGCGCGCAGGAGCATGGCGTCGCGAAGGACCGGATCATGATCGTCGGCGACCGGAACTCGATGTCTCTGACGACCGACAAGGTCGTCGCGATCAAGCTCGCCGGCAACCAGGCGCACCTCGACCTGCACCTCGCGGCCAAAGCCGGCAGCGAGACGCGTCGCCTCGCCGGCCTCTGCCTGTTCCTGACCGGCAACCAGGCGTCCGCGACCATCCAGAGCGACCTCGATATCGGCACCCTTCATTACAAGGGCCGGGGGAACCGGTCGCGCGCCGTCGTCTTCTTCGCCGCCGGCACCGCCCTGTCGAAGCTCGACGGCGACCTGGGCGGCAACCAGGCCGAACTCGTCCTCGACGGCCCCGGTCATTACCCGTGCCAGTCCGTGCGGGTGCACGGCAACGCCTCGAAGTTTATCTGTAATTGACGGCGGCGAGGCGGCGGCGGCGGCCGCGGCGGTTTTTTCGGGCCTGCATTCCGCTGGTCAAGCCGCCCCCTTCTGGCTGATAACAGGCGCGTATGCGGGCCGCGCCTTTTCCCAGCCTCGAGGACTTCACGATGATCAAGAACCTCACGACGTTTCTCGGCCTTTTCGGGGCCGGCTTTGCCGCCGCCGCGCCCGCGCCGGTTCCCGGAAGCGTCACGATCGTGAGCCTGACGCACTCCGGCGTCGGTTGTCCGGCCGGCTCCACGGCGGTCAATGTCTCGCCCGATAACCTCGCCTTCACTCTGCTCTTCGACCGCTTCGTCGTCGAGGGCCGGCCGGATAGCGGCAATGACGTCGCCTCCGGCTGCGTCGCCGTCGCGACGCTCGACGTCCCGGCGGGCTGGTCGTTCTCGGTCCTGAGCGTCGACACCCGCGGCTACGCGGCGGTCGCGACGGTGAACGCGTCGGTGGACTTGCGGTCGCGCGTCACGCTCGACGGCGCCGGTCGCCCGGCGAACGGCCACCTGCGGATCCGGGGCCCATTCAGCGGCGACTTCCAGCTGCACGCCGAGCTCCAGGGAAGCGGCCAGGGGCGTTGGTCGTCCTGCGCCGCGCGGCGGCACGCCGTCGCCATCGATTCCGAGCTCAAGCTCCGGCGCGAGTCGCTCGCCGCCGTCGATTCGCTCGACGGGCAGGTCGAGGCGATGGCGCTCGAGTGGAAACGTTGCCCCTGATCCCTCGTCCCCGGGCTGACGGGATCAGGGAATCACGGATGCGGCGTGATCGCGATGATCGTGACGTCGTCCTTGTCGGGGCCGTAACACCAAAATACGCGGTAGGCGCCGGGCGTCTTGTTTTGGGCGTAGGCCTCAAAGACCGGCTCGTCGGGGCGAACGGGATTGCTGATCTCGTCGTATTTGTGGGTCTTTAGGCCAGGGTGCCGGACGTTGGCCGCGAGGAGGTCGAGGGTCTTTAAAACCTGTTCGAAGAGGCCCTCTTCACGCGAAGCAGCTGTCTTTTTGCTTTTCTTGCGGTTTG
>JAYVWD010000031.1:0-21004 GCA_043786345.1 Pseudomonadota bacterium | reverse complement strand
GAGGAGCCCATGGGGCGCCGCGTCGCCGAGTTCATCGTGCGGGCACGGGTCGAGAAGCCGATCACGACGACCCTCGAGCTCGCGGCGATCGTAACCAAGGCGATCCCGTACGCAGGGAAGAGCAAGAAGCACCCGGCCACCAAGGTGTTCCAGGCGCTGCGCATCGCGGTCAACGACGAGCTCGGCGAGCTGGAGCGGTTGATCGAAGGCGGCTTCGGCGCGCTCGACGAGGGCGGCCGCTTAGCTATCATCGCGTTTCATTCGCTCGAAGACCGGATCGTCAAAGAGCGGTTCCAGGACAAAGCGGGCAAGGCGGCGCGGGCCGCGGTGCCGCGCGACCTCCCCATCACGGCCGAGCAACTAAACGCCGCGGTCCGGGCCGACGGCGTCGTCGTCAAGCCCTTCCCGATCGTGCCGGACGAGGCGGAAACGTCCCGAAACCCGCGCGCCCGTAGCGCCAAACTGCGCGTTCTCGAAAAAAAGACCAACTCCCATTAAGATCAATATTCAAATCAAGGCAGGACGAGTCCCGATATGAAGAAGACTTTTTTCGGCGGCAAGCAGCTCCTCGGCGTTTCGATGGCCCTCGTCGCGGGACTCGCGCTCGCGCGGATCCACGTGCGCGTCCAGGCGACCCTTACCGGCTATGACATCGGCCGGCTCAGGAACGACGAATCGAAGCTCCTCGAGGATCGCGCGGCGCTCCGGATGCAGCTCGCGAAGCTCACGTCCAAGAAGCACCTCATGCTCATGACCGACACCAACGACGGCCGCACGGTCGTCCAAGAACGGGCTTACGCGCAGAAGTGATGAAGTTTCCGCGACTTCCACTCAAGACCAGGGCGCCCAAGACGCAGCCCGGGCAGTTTCGCGTCGACCGGGCCCGGGTCATCTACGGGCTGTTTTGCGGGGCGTTCGCGGTGATCGCGGGCCGTGCGGTGATGCTCCACCTTTTTCCGAGCAACGACGGCTCCCTGCATAAGGTCGCGGACAATCAGTATCAGAACGAGGTCGAGCTCGCGCCCTATCGCGGGACCATCTTCGACCACAAAGGCGAGCCGCTCGCGATCAGCATCCGGCGGCCCTCGCTGGCGGTCAATCCCCGGCAGTTCGATCCGACGCCGGCCGAGGTCAAACGGCTCGCGCAGATGCTCCGGATGCCCGTCGGCAAAATCCGGAAGATCGCCGACAAAAAGAGCTATTTTGCGTGGTTGACGCGCCAGATCGACCCGCACGTCGCCGACGAGGTCGGCGAGCTCGGACTCAAGGGCCTCGTGCAGATCACCGAGCCGGCGCGCTTTTACCCCGCGGGCACCGCCGCGGCGCACATCCTGGGCTTCACCGGCCTGGACAACGCCGGCCTGGCCGGGCTCGAGCGCCAGTTCGACAAGGATCTGCGCGGCCAGCCGGTCAAGGTGATCACCGGGAAGGATGCCCGCGGCAAATTCATCTTCACGGAGACGAACGGCGCCGCGCCCCTGAAACAGGGCAACAACATCTACCTCACCCTCGATCGCGTGATCCAGGAGATCACCGAGGACGAGCTCGAGGTCGGCGCGCGCCGGGCGCACTGCAAAAAAGCCTTCGCTATCGTCGCCGATCCTCACACGGGCCGCATCCTCGCGATCGCCAACTACCCGAACTTCGACCCGAATGACGCCCGGCGGGTGAGCGTCGCCGAAACGACGAACCACGCCCTGATCGACCTGTTCGAGCCCGGCTCGGTCGTGAAACCGTTCGTCATCGGCCGCGCGATCGAGCTCAAAAAAGCCCGCCTCGACGAGGTCATCGACACCGAAGGCGGCAAGCTCCGGATCGGGAAGTACACGATCCACGACGACCACAAGGCGGCGAGCTTGCCGGTGCGCGAGGTGATCATCCGCTCGAGCAACATCGGCACGTACAAGATCGCGGCGCGCCTCGGCAAACAGCGCACCTTCGAGGCCCTCAAGGACTTCGGCTTTTCCCTCGGCAAGGCCCAGCTCGGCTTCCCGGGCGAGGCGGTGGGGCGGATCTCCCCTTGGGCAAAATGGGAGCAAATCCGCTTCGCGAACACCGCGTTCGGCCACGGTTTCGTCATCACCGGCATGGAGCTCGTGCAGGCGATGGGGGCGCTCGCCAACGGCGGCAACGTCATGAAGCCGACCCTGGTCGAGAAGGTCGTGTCCGCCGACGGCTCGGTCGTCATGAGCTCGGCGCCCGAGAAAGTCGGGCAGGCGACCTCTCCCGAGACGGCGCGCGTCATGCGCAATATCATGCGCGAGGTGGTCGAGGATCCGCACGGAACCGCGCACCTGGCCAAGACGAAGGACTATTCGACGGCGGGTAAGACGGGAACGGCGCAGAAGGTCGTCCCCGGCATCAGGGGCTACGCGAAGGACAAATTCATCGCCAGTTTCGTCGGCTTCTCCCCGGTCGAGGACCCTCACCTGGTCATCTATGTCCAGGTCGACGAGCCCGGCCAAAAGCCCTACTATGGCGGCACGTGGGCGGCGCCGATTTTCTCGGGAATCACCGAGCGCAGCCTCAAGTATCTGAACGTGGCCCCGGACATCTCGCGCGAGATCCCGAAGCCCGTCGCCGCCGGGTCCGCGAAGCATGGCGCTCCAACCGCTGCCAAATTGTGAGCTCGACCTCGCCGAGGCGCTGCCGGCGCTGCGCGAGGCAGGGCTTTTTCTGGCCTGTTCGCCCCAGGCGCAAGCGCTGAAATCCGGGAAAAAGGCCGCTTTGCGCATCGATTCCCGCACGATCCTCGCGGGCGACGCCTTCCTCGCGCTCGCCGGGACGCGGGCCGACGGCCACGCGCATGTGCCTCTTGCCCGGGAAAAGGGCGCGGGGCTCGTCCTGATCGAGAAGCGCGACGCGGCATTCGACGGCGCCTGGATCCTCGTCAAGAATACCCGCGCCGCGTGGGCGCATCTGGCGGCGCGCGCCTTTGGCGAGCCGCAAAAAAAGCTCAAAATGATCGCCGTGACGGGCACCAACGGCAAGTCCAGCACGGTCTGGATGATCCGGCAGCTGCTCGAGGCCGTCGGGGTACCCTGCCTGTCCATCGGAACCCTGGGCGCCTACCTCGGCGACGAATTTCGGACGACCTCCCACACGACCCCGGATCCCGACGTCCTCTATGGGTTGATGGCGTTGGCCGCCGCGCGCGGCATCGCCGTCGGGGCGATGGAGGCCTCGTCGCACGCCATCGTCCAGGAGAAGATGCGGCCCCTCACCTTCCAGGCCGCCGCCTTTACCAGCTTTTCGCGCGATCATCTGGATTTTCACCCGACGATGGCCGCCTACTTCGCCGAGAAGTGGCGGCTTTTCACCGAGCGCACCGCGCCGGGGGCGACCTGCGTGTTTTCGGCGGGCATCCGCGAGCTGCGCTTCCCGATCGCGCTCCCCGGCAAAAGAATCATAGTTTATGGGGCGAACGTCTCCGGGCTCGATGCCGATGATTTCGCGGAATATGCCGTGGATTCGACCGGTTTCACCGGCACCAGCCTCGTCCTCCGCTCGAAGGGACGGGTGCTGCGCGGCAAGATCCCCTACTTCGCGCCGCATGCCCTCGAGAATTTCGCGGCGGCGCTGACGCTGGCGGCCGCCGTCGACGAGCGCGTCCTGGATCCCCTGCGTTGGCCGCGGCTTTTGCCGGTTCCCGGTCGCCTGGAGCAGGTCATCGGCAAAAAACCGGCGCGCATCGTCGTCGACTACGCCCATACGCCCGACGCCCTGGATAAGACCCTCCGGACGCTCCGGCCCTTTTGCGCGGGGAAACTCGCCGTCGTCTTCGGCTGCGGCGGCGACCGCGACCGCGGCAAGCGCCCGGAGATGGGCAAAATCGCCGAAGACCTCGCCGATCGCGTGTATCTGACCTCGGACAACCCCCGCTCGGAGGAGCCCGACGCGATCCTCGCGGACATCGCCCAAGGCCTTTCGCGCCCCGAAAACGCCGTGCTCGACGCCGACCGCGAGCGGGCCATCGCCCGGGCCATCGCCGACGCGGCGCCCGACGACCTGGTTCTGATCGCCGGAAAAGGGCACGAAACTTACCAAATTCTGCGCGCTGGGACGGTCCCCTTCGACGACCGGCTCGTCGCGCAAAAGCACCTGAACGGATGAGCCCCCGATGACGCAGCCCTTGGCGATCCGCTGGAACGACGTGCAGGCCTGGCTCGGGGACCGCCTCCGCCAGCCGGCCCTGCCGGTCGAGCTCCCGGCCCCGCAGCCGGAACAGCTCAGCACCGACAGCCGGACGATCCGTCCGGGCGACTGGTTCGTCGCGCTCGCCGGCGAGACCTTCGACGGCCACGCGTACCTATTCGACGTCATGGCGCGCGGCGCCGCCGGCTTTTTTTACGACCAAAGCCGCCGGGCGCTGGTTCCCGTCGACCTGCTCGGCCGGGGGATCGCCGTTCGCGACGCCCTCGAGGCCTTTCAGGCGATCGCCCAGGGCTGGCGGCGGCGGCTCGGCGACCTCAAACTGATCGCGCTGACCGGCTCGACCGGGAAAACCACCTGCAAAGAGATGCTCGGCTGCATACTCAAGGCCGCCGGCCCGGCATTCGCGACCCAGGCGAGCTTCAACAACGAGATCGGCGTACCGAAAACGCTGCTTCAGCTCAAGCCGGAGCACCGGTACGCGGCCCTCGAGTTCGGCGCCCGCAACCGCGGCAACATCGCCTTCCTCTGCGCGATGGCGGAACCCGGCGTCGTCGGGCTGATCAACGTCGGCATCACCCACGTCGGCATCTTCGGGTCGGTGGACGCCCTGCTCGAAACCAAGCTCGAGATCTTCCGCGACAGCCCGGACCACGCGGTTCAAGTCGCCTACGGCGACGACCCGAGGATCGTCGCGGGGGCGCGAAAAACCGGAAAGAAGACCATGACTTTCGGCCGTACGGCGGGGTGCGACGTGCGGATCGGCGGGGACGTCTGGAATGCCGACGGCTCCATGGATGTCGTCCTCGACGTCCAGGGCCAGGCACTTTCTGCCCACTTTGCCGCGGCCCATGAAGCCTATCCGGTGAACGCCGCCGCCGCGGTCGCGCTCGCGACGGCCGCCGGTGTCCCGCACGGAATCTTGAAGAATGGCCTCGAAGCCTTTCGCGGCGTCAAAGGCCGCTACCAGATCCATAAGGTCGGCGCGCTTACCCTGATCGACGACACCTACAACGCCAGCCCCGACAGCATGATCGCCGGGATGACGAGCCTCGCCCGCACCTTCGGCGCGCGCTCGAAGGTCCTGGTGCTCGGCGACATGCTGGAGCTCGGCCGCGAAAGCCCCGAGGAACACGCGCGCGTCGGCGCCTTCGCCGGCGGCACCGTCCGGCCGGATTGGCTCATCGTCGTCGGCAGCGATGCCGCGCACATCGCCGCGGGCGCCGCACAGGCCGGCTATCCGAGCGGCAAAATCCTGAGGTTCGCCGACGTCGACGCCCTGCTCGCGGCCGACGTCCCGTATGCCGAACGCGGCGAGGTGCTGTTCGCCAAAGCCTCTAACGGCGTAAAACTCAGCAAATTGATCGACCGCCTGATGGCGCTCGAGGCCAAGGCATGAGCTGGCTGATCATCGGCGCCGGCGTCTCCGGCCTCGGCGCCGCCAAATTCCTGGTCAAGAAGCGGGGCGCGCGCGTCCGCGTCAGCGAAGGCAGGGCGCTGACCGCGGCACAGGCCGCGCCTTTTCGCGCGCTCGGCGTCGACCTCCGGGACGGCGGCCACGAGCTCGCGCACCTGCAGGACGTGCAAAATGTCGTCCTCTCCCCGGGCCTTCCCCCGACTCACCTGCTCGTCGCCGCCGCCCGCGCCAAGGGTTTGCCGCTCATTTCCGAGATCGACCTGGCGCTTCGGCATTTCACGGGCCGGGTGATCGGCGTCACCGGAACCAACGGGAAAAGTACAGTCTGCGCCATGCTCGGCCACGTCCTTGAGGGTGTCGGCGTCACCGTCAGCGTCGGCGGCAACTTCGGTGATCCGCCCACCGCCTTGCTCGCCGAAGACCGCGCCGGCGACGTGTTGGTGCTCGAGCTGTCGTCGTACCAGCTCGAACAGTCGCACCTTTTGGCGCCGAAGACCGCGGTGTTCACCAGCTTCTCCCACGACCACATGGCGCGCCACGGCTCCCTCGCCGGCTATTTCGCGGCGAAATGGCGCCTGCTCGAGAAGATGAGGCCCGCGGACACTGTCGTGATGCCGCACTCCGTCCTGGCCGAGGCCCGCAAGCTCGGCCTCTCGACGCCGGCCCGGGTGATCCAGTCCGGAGGCGGAACGCCGACCGAGCCCGGCTTTCAGATTTCAGGGGGTGTCCTGATCCACACCGATGCCACGAGAATCGACCTGAAGAGCCTCGGAATTATGGAAATCCACAACCAGCTCAACGCCGGCTTCGCCCTCTATGCCGCCGCGCCCCTGGCCGGCCAGAGCGCCGCGGCCCTCGCGCCGTTCCTGCGCGGCTTCCGCGGCCTTCCGCACCGCTGCGAGCCGATCGGTACAATTGCGGGCAAGCCTGTGATCGACGACAGCAAATCCACCAACGTCGAGTCGACGCTGGTCGCCCTCGAGTCTCAGGACCAACCGGTCCTCCTGCTCATGGGCGGCCAGGGGAAGCAGGAGCCATATGCGCCGCTCCTCGCCCAGCGCGGCAAGATCGCGGCTCTGGTCACCTTCGGCGCCTCGGGCGGCGAGATCGCCGCCGCGCTTCGCGACCAAATCCCGACCCGCGAGTTCCCAACCCTCCAAGCTGCGCTACAATCTTGGGAGACGCTGCCCTTCGACCAGGCGCGCGCCATCCTGTTTTCGCCGGGGTGCGCGAGCTTCGACGAGTTCCAGAACTATGGACACCGGGGCGACGTCTTCCGCGCCGCGCTCCTGGCGCGCGGCATGAAGCCCCCAACCTGATTTTGTCGCTCGGGAGTCCAAGGAATGGACCAAACGAAGGCGGCCGGCGCCCCCCGGCTCGACCACGCCCTGCTCGCCGTCGTCGCGCTGCTGACGACGATCGGCCTCATCGCGATCTACGCGGCCTCGTCGCTCAAGGGCGCCCAGCAGTTCGGGGACGAATTCTTCTTCTTCAAAAAACAGCTCGCTGTCGCCGTCCTGGGCTTCGGCGCCATTTTTCTCGTGCGGAAGATCCCAGTCGCGTGGATTCAGCGCGCGACGCTGCCCTACCTGGGCTTCGTGCTCTTTTTGTTGGCACTGATCTTCGTGCCGGGCGCCTACAGCCGCATCAACGGCGCCCAACGTTGGCTCAACCTCCCGTTCGTCGGCGGCCAACCCTCCGAGCTAACCAAGCTCGCCCTGGTGTTGTTCCTCGCCCGCAACCTCGCCCGCGCCCGCAGCAACGTCGCCGACCTCAAGCGCGGGATCCTGCCGAACCTCGCGATTTTCGGGGTCCTCGCCGTGCTTCTCTTGAAGCAGAAGGACCTCGGCACGCCGGTGCTCCTCTTTCTGACCACCTTCTGCATGCTCCTGGTGGCCGGCGTGTCTCGCCGCTTCATCTTTTCGGCGATCGCCCTGTTCGTCGGCGGCGTCGGCGGGGCAATCCTGATGGAGCCCTTCCGGATGGCGCGGATCCTGAGCTTCATCGACCCCTGGTCCACCGTCAGAGGCTCGGGTTTCCAGATCATCCAGAGCTTCGTCGCCTTCCAGAACGGGGGCCTCTTCGGGCAGGGTCTGGGCGAGTCGAAACAAAAGCTCTTTTTCCTGCCCGAGGCGCATACCGACTTCATCCTCTCGGTCATCGGCGAGGAGCTCGGGCTGGTCGGGGTGCTTCTCATTTTGCTGCTCTTTTTTCTCCTTACCGGAATCGGCCTCAAAATCGCCCTCGCTCAGTCCGAACCCTATCGAAAATTCCTTGCGTTCGGGCTTACTTGCGTGATTACCCTGCAGGCGGCGATCAACATGGGCGTGACGATGGGTCTTTTGCCGACCAAGGGCATCCCCCTCCCCTTCATCAGCAGCGGAACGAGCTCTCTCATCGCCAGCCTGATGATCACGGCGGTGTTGGCGCGCCTTGGAATGGAAACCTCCCCGAAGGAGGCCCCTCGTGACTCGTATTCCCCAAAAACCGGCCCTCGCGGTTGACTCTCCGGTCCACTTCGTCGGCATCGGCGGCTCCGGCATGTCTGCGCTGGCGGAATTGGCGCTGAAAGGCGGGCTGGCCGTCCAGGGCACCGACTCCAAGTCGAGCGACGCCACCGACCACCTGCTGCGCCTCGGCGTGAAGGTCGCGATCGGCCACGCGGCCGCGGCCCTCGGCTCGGCCCGGACGGTCGTTTTTTCCTCGGCGATCGCGCCGGAGAACGTCGAGCTCGCCGCGGCCCGCACCCGCGGCCTCGCCATTTTGCACCGCAGTGAATTCCTCGCTTTTTTGATGCAATCCCGCGAGGCCGTGACCGTCGCCGGCACCCACGGCAAGTCGACGACGACGGCGATGATCGCGCACGTCCTGGACGCGCTCGGCTGCGATCCGAGCGTCGCCTGCGGCGCCCCGATCCTGCGCTTTAGCGGCGCCGCGCGCTTCGGCAACGGCCCCTACTTCATCGCGGAAGCGGACGAATCCGACGGCTCGTTCCTCCGCTATCGCCCGACCATCGGGGTCCTCACCAACATCGCCTCCGATCACATGGAATATTTCAAGGACGCGGCGACGCTCGAAGCCGCCTTTTCCCAGTATCTGGGCAACATCGTCGAGGACGACGGGTGCGCCGTCATCGGCTGGGACAACCCCATCTCCCGGGACGTCGGCAGCCGGTACGAGAGGAACCGCCTCACCTACGGCTTCCTGCTCGGGTGCGACGTGCGCGGCCTCGAATACCAGTGCGCCGGCGGTGAAATGACCTTCACGGCGATGGTCGAGCGCGACCGGGTCAAGGTCCGCCTCAAGACGATCGGCAAACACAACGCGCAGAACGCCTTGTGCGCGCTCGCCGTCGTCCGGGCCCTCGCCCTCGACGTGACGAAAGCCGCTGAATCCCTGGCGAGCTTCGCCGGCGTCGCCCGGCGCTTTTCGCTCGTCTACGACTCGCCGGCCGTCAAGGTCTTCGACGACTACGCCCACAACCCCGGCAAGATCGAGGCCTGCATCACCGGCATCCGCGAGTCCTGGCCGGACTGGAAGGTCCACGCCGTCTTCCAACCCCACCGCTTCTCCCGGTTGGAGACCATGTTCGACGAGATGATCGCGGCCCTGCGCGATGCCGACATCGTGCACGTCCTGCCGGTCTACAGCGCTGGCGAGACGACCACGCGCGACTTTTCCCCCGAGCTCCTCGCCGCCGAGCTGCGCCTAAAGCACGGGGTCGAGGCCCATGCCTGCCGCAGTTTTGTTGAAGCCGCTCAATCCGTCCGAAATCGGCTAGAATATCCGGCAGTGGTGCTTACTGTCGGCGCCGGGGACGTCTGGCGCGTGGCCGATCTGCTCAAGGACGGGCTGAATGGGACTCTTTCAGGGCAAAGCCAAGCGTTCGGTTCTGGCAAAACAAAAGCCTAAAAAAGCCGGCAAAAAGAAGCGCAATGACGGCGGCATCCCGTTCAAGTGGCAGCTCGCCGCCGCGGCCGCCTTTTTGGGCCTGGGGCTCTACGGAACCTACCGCCTCAAGCAGCGGGCCATCAACTGGCTCGCCAGCACCGACAAGGCGATCGACTGGCGCATCTCGCTCAAGCCCGAGGACGGCGCGACCGTGAGCGACCAGACCTGGTCGACCATCTACGACACCGCCCGGAAGACCCTCGGGCACGGGAGCTCGGAGGAGCTCAAGCGCACGGCCGCGGCAATCCAGCGCCTCGATGCCTTCGCCCGGGTGAGCGTCGTCCGCCTGTCGCAACAGGACGTCGCCATCGAGGTCCGGGCCCGCCAGCCGGTCCTCTGCGTCAAGGCCGACCAGCTGCGCCTTGTCGGCGCGGCCGGCGAAGTCTTTGGCAGCCCCGAGAAGGACGGCATCCCCTGTCCGGGCCCGGTCGTAGCCGGGGTCTTCGACGAGCGCGCCTCGGGAGCCACGGGTGGCAAGCGTTTCACGCTCGCGGAAGACTTCACCCTCGAGGTTTCCCCCGAGGAGCACGACGGCCTCAAGGAGGCGGTCGCCCTCCAGGCCGAGGCCAAGCGCCGCCAGGTCAAGATCCGGACGATGGACTTCCAGAAGTTCCGCGGCTTCCTCGTCGTGCTCGCCGAGCCGGACGGTCTGGAGCTGGAACTTGGCCGCGCCCCCTTCGGACCCAAGCTCGAAAAGCTCGACGGCCTCCTCCGGAAGCTACATGAGAAGGGCGAGCAGGCCGCCCGGATCGAGTTGGACTATCAGGGCAAGGCTTTTATCAAACTCAAGAAAATGTAAGAATAGAGCATCACCTCTAGTCTTTAGGCACGGCATGCTCGGCAGCAAGGTCAAAAACCTGCGGAACGTCTTCGCGCTCGATCTCGGCACCACCAAGTTCTGCCTGGCGGCCCTGCGCGAGAGCCCCTCCCAGACCGGGATCATGGCCGATACCGTCTCGATCCCGGCCGAAGGCATGCGCCGTGGCATGCTCGCCGACCTGAGCCAGGTGAAGCCAGCCCTCGCCAAGCTCACCGAAACCGCGGAAAGGCACTTCGACTGCGACATCGCCAACGTCACCGTCGGAATCGCCGGGAGCCACCTAAAAAGCCGAATTATAACGGCAGTTTGCGCCGTTGAAGGCGGCGTCGTGACGGGGCGCGATCTGCAGCGCCTCGTCGAGCAGGTCGAGGCCGATAATCAGAGCGAGACCCGCGAGCTCCTGCATGTCGTGCCGGTCGGCTACCGCCTCGACCAGCGCGATACCATCGATCATCCGATCGGCTTCAACGGCAAAGTCCTCGCCGGCGACTTCTTCCTGATCGACGCCGACAAGTTTTACCTGAAAGACATCGTCGAGGTCTGCAATGCCAGCGGGCTGCAGGTTGCGCGCCTCTATAGCGAGCCGTTCGCGTCCGCTTCGGTCACGATCCCCGATGCCTTCAAACAGATGGGCGTGGTCGTCTGCGACATCGGCGGCGGCACGACCGACGGCCTGATCTACCGCGCCGGCCGGCCGGCTTATTCGTTCACCGTGAACGTCGCCGGCAAGCTGATGACGAGCGACCTGGCGATCGGCCTAAACATCTCGCTCGAAGACGCGGAGATGATCAAGATCCGGTACGGCATCAAGCCGCGCGACGGCGACGTCGTCGACCTCTTCGACGTCAACGGCAACCGCAAGGTCGTCACGCCGTCCCACGCCTTGCCGATCCTGGTTCCCCGCATCCACGAGCTTTGCGCGCTGATCGCCCGGGAAATCCAGCCCCACCGCGGCGCCATCGGCGCCGGCCTGGTGCTGACGGGAGGCGCCGCCGGCGTCAAAGGCATCTGCGAGTTCTTCCAGGCCAAGCTCAACATCCCGGTGACGCGCGCCCGCCCGTACCTTCCCGTGGAGCAGCGGCACCTTTCGATCGACCCCAGCGCCGCGATGCACGAGTCCCCGCACCCGTCCAAGCACGCCACCGTCCTCGGTCTCCTCAACCTCGAGCTCAATCGGCTTGAGGAAGCGCAAAGATCCAAGCAAAACTCCTGGTCGAACAAGTATTTCGGCGGGGTCATCAACTGGTTCCGCGAGCTTTCCTGAAAATCTCCGTTATTCCCCCGCGATTGACATGCCTTCTCCGGCCCCCTAGACTTTTTTCAATAGCCACAAATATTGACAGTTAGAGCAGGCCGCAAAGGAGTGAAGCATGAGCTTCGACCCGGAACAGTTTTCGCCCCCAGGCGCCAAGATCAAAGTCATCGGCGTCGGCGGCGGCGGCGGAAACGCCGTCAACACGATGATCAAGAGCAACCTCGAGGGGGTTGACTTCATTACGTGTAACACCGACGTGCAGTCGCTACGCTTCTCGCTCGCGTCGTATAAAATCCAGGTCGGCAAAGAGCTGACCCGCGGCCTCGGTGCCGGCGCCGATCCCGACGTCGGCCGCGACGCGGCCCTCGAAGACCGCCACGAGATCCAGGAGTACCTGGCCGGCGCGGACATGGTCTTCATCACCGCCGGCATGGGCGGCGGTACGGGGACGGGCGGCGCCTCGGTCGTCGCGCAGATCGCCCGCGAGCTCGGCGCCCTCACGGTCGCCGTCGTCACCAAGCCCTTCCAATTCGAAGGCAAACGCCGCAAAAAGCACGCCGAGCTCGGCATCGCGCG
Organism: Pseudomonadota bacterium; assembly: GCA_043786345.1. Taxonomy (GTDB): domain Bacteria; phylum Bdellovibrionota_B; class Oligoflexia; order Oligoflexales; family CAIYRB01; genus JANOTL01. The sequence continues at coordinate 8,833 of JAYVWD010000031.1, read as the reverse complement.
CTTGCGTGAATGCGTCGACACGCTCATCACGATCCCGAACCAGCGCCTCTTGCAGGTCGCGGCGCCGGGCCTCTCGATGATGGACGCCTTCAAGATGGCCGACGACGTCCTCGTCAACGCCGTCCGCGGCATCTCCGACATCATCAACATCCCGGGCACCGTCAACGTCGACTTCGCCGACGTCAAGACCGTGATGTCCTGCATGGGCCAGGCGCTCATGGGTATCGGCCGCGCCCGCGGCGAAAACCGCGCCGTGGAAGCCGCCCGCCAGGCGATCTGCTCGCCGCTCCTCGAAGACATCGACATCGAAGGCGCGACCGGCATCCTGGTCAACATCACGGCCGGCAGCGACGTGACGCTGATGGAAGTGAACGAGGCCTGCTCGATCATCCAGGAAGCGGCCCACGAGGACGCGAACTTCATCTTCGGCGCCGTTATCGACGAAGCGCTCGGCGACGAGATCCGCGTCACCGTCATCGCCACCGGGTTCCCGGTCGAGCCGAGCGACGACGACACGATCGAGATGCTCAAGCAGCACCAGCAAACGGCCCTCCAGGGCTATTCCGCGGGCCGCGGCAGCGTTCCGAAGCCCCTGACGCGGCAGACGCCGAACCAGCCGCTGACGAACCAGCGCAAGCCCGAGTCCACGACCCAGCCGGCGCATGCCCGCACGGCGACGCCCGCTCCGGCTCCCATGCCCCAGCAAGCCGCCCCCCGCCAGGCCGAGCCGCGCATCGACGCGGGCAGCCTGGGGGAGCCTTCGGCCGCGGCACCGATCCCGGTCCCCGCCTCGGCCTCGACCCTGACCGGTGAGACGGAGCAATTGGCGCGCTGGACGATGGATTCCATCTCCCATGGCGGCGATTCCGCGCACCAGGACCACGACGAGGCTCCGCTCCTCGGGGCCGCCGACTCCATCGCCTTCGAGCCCGCCGTCTTCGGCGAGCGCGGCAGCGGCGCGAGCCTGATCAACGACCCCGCGGACGACTTCGCGCGTGCGGCGGCGGAGTCCCGGCTCGACGTCCCGGCCGATGAGGACCAGCCGCTGGCGGGTGCGACCTCGGACTACGGCACTCAGATGCCCGTAGGCGCCTTCTTGCGCAAGGAGTTCAGCGCCGACGACATCGATCGCAAGATCGACGAGGCCCTGCAGCTCGCCGAACGCCTGAAAGCGCCGCGGCCGCAGCAACCGGCGAAGGACACGGACGACCTCGACGTCCCGGCGTTTCTGCGCACGGGGCTCAAGGACATCCCGCTCGACTGAGCGGCCGTCGGCGGCGTTGGGGTACGAAAGAAGGCCGGCGAAAGCCGGCTTTTCTCATTTCGGCGCGGTCGTGAGCCGCTCGCGGAAGCTCGGGCCGTGCAACGGTGCCAGCGCGGCCATCCCGTCGCGCTGACCGGAAGAGCCGCCCAGTGCCAAGAAGTCCTGAATTTTTGGCGTATTATTGCTCGACGTCGTGCTGACCGAGGCGCCGCGACGGTTCGGCCCTTCGCGCTCGAAGAACGGAAGCAGCGTCTGGCCAAGGAATCCGCCCAGGGCGAGCTTGGATTTTTTCGTCAGATTTTCCGAGACCATCCTGAAGATCTCGTCGACCGGGTACTTCTCGCCACCGTCCAGCTCGACGAGCGCCGTCGGGCGCTCCATCGTCGCCTCGCAGGCCTTGAGGAGGGTCGCGCACAGATCGTCGACGTGGAGCGGCGCCAGCTGCCGCTGCGCCTTGGGCACCGGGTAGACGGGATAGCGCATCACCCGCAGGATCGAGCGCAGGAACGGGTCGTCGTGGCTCTGGCCGCCCCAGACGACGGCCGAGCGCACGATCACCTTCTCCGGGATCGCCGAGTTGAGGACGAGAAACTCGCCGAGGTATTTGTCGCGCAGGAAGGCGCTTTCGGCCTTCGGGGAGGCCCCCAGCGCGCTGACGAAGACGATCCGGCGGGTACCGGCCCGCTCCATCGCGGTGATCAGATTGGCCAGCATTTGCGCGTTCCGCGTCGCGCGCGGCGCGTCGTGCGCGGTCCACCGGCCGACGTCCGCCAGCGGGCCGCCGATGCCGCCGTCCCAGGCCAGGTGCACGGCCATCTCGACGCCGCGCAGCGGCGCCGCCATCAGCTCGGGCGAGCTCATGTCCGAGCACACCGGGTAGCTGTGATCGAGCGACTCGGGCAGGCGGTGGTGATAGAGCGCGACGACGGTGCGCGACTCTTTCGCGAGCGCCTGCACCATCCGGCGGCCGATGTAGCCGGCGGCGCCGGTAACCATGACCGCGGGCTCGGCGGGGGCTTTGGGGTCTTTCGCCATGGGGGAGGCTCCCTTCAAAAGAACGAACGTCCGCTGATTATACCCCGGAATAAATGGCCGCGTGCGCGCGCGCCGTTTCGTCCCAGGTCGGCAGCTCGCGCAGGCGGTCTTCCCGCGCTTTGAGGTAGCCCTCGGTCCCTTTGCGGGCGAAGGCCTCGTATACGGCGCCCTCCCAGTCGGAAATCGCCGCTTTTGGCGCCAAGGGCGTCCCGACCCCGGCGCTCAGCAGCTCGCCCGTCGCCGAGCCAGCCTGGTAAACGACGGGGACCCCGTGGCGCAAGGCGTCGGCTGCCGGCAGGCAATAGCCCTCCAAGCGGCTCGTATGGAGGTAAACGTCCGCCCTGGAAAACAAGGCTTGGTACGCCGCGTCGGCCACGCCCACGTGGATCTCGAGCCGCTTGTTGGCGACCAGCAGCGCGTGCGTGCGCTGGGCCTCGGCCCTGCCGCGCGCGTCGGTCAGCAGGATTCCCCGGGCTTTCTCGCCCATATTCGTCAGGATATCCAAGTAAATCGAAATTTGTTTATAGGTCTCGCCGCGCGCCTGGTAGAACAACACCAGCGGCCCGCCGGCCGATGCGGCGGGGGCGGGCGCCGGCGCCGCGGCGAGCCCGTGGCGGATCACGATCAGCTTTCCCGCCGCCCAGGGATACCGCTCGGCAACCGTTGCCCGGGTCCATTCGCTGACGCAGATCACGCGGTCCGCCGCCGCGAGCGCCCGCGGCAACAAGGCTTTGAGCTGCAGAAGGGACGCCGTCGATACGCCCGCCGGGCAAAGGAACGGGATCAGATCGTGCACCGTCAACACGGTGCGTACGGCGTTACCTGGCCGCCGCGGCGGGCGGGCCACGTTGAAGTTGCTGAGCCCGTGAAGAACGCCGCCCTTTCCGACCCGGCCGTCCACCATTCGGGCGACGCGCCGCGGCCAGAGCGGTTTGCTGTTCAGCAGGCGCGGCAGAAAGGGCGCCGTCGGAACGAGGACCTCGGGCGTGATCCCGAGCGCCGCGAGGCCCAAAGCGAGGTTTTGGCCGTAGGCGGCGACCCCACTCGGCCGGTCGAGCCCGTAGCCGTCCCAGAAGACGCGTAACGCCGCGGGCTCGTTCGCGGTTTCGCGGTCCCGCGGGGTCATGGGACAAACCTTGTCTTACGCTTAGTTGCGATTGCGGCCGACGATGGACAGGCGCTCCTGCGCCCGGGCGAGGGAAGCCTGCGCCCGGGCCTGATCGACGTCGTCCCCGCGCTTTTCCAGGCGCTCCAGGGCGCGTTGCTTCGCCTTCTCGGCGCGCGCCGCGTCGATCTCGGAGGCCTTCTCGATGGTGTCGACGAGGACCGTGACGTCATCCTGGGCGACATCCAGATAGCCGCCGGAAATGAAGTACACCGTGCGGTCTTGCCCCTCGGCCGAATCCACGATCAGCTCGCCTTGCATGAGCTCGGAGACGAGGGCCGTGTGGCCGGGAAGAATCCCGAGCGAGCCCAAGGCGCCGGGTGCCTGGACCTGGCGCGCCTTGGTCTTGCTCACGACTTTGGCCGGGGAAAGGATGCTGACGGAAAGCTCGGACATCGGACGGGGACCCCCTGTTTACAGCGTCTTCGCCTTCTCGACGGCCTCTTCGATCGTGCCGACGTAGAGGAACGCCTGCTCGGGCAGGCCGTCGTGCTTGCCTTCGACGATTTCCTTGAAGCCGCGCACGGTATCCTCGGTCTTGACGTATTTGCCCTTCATGCCCGTGAACTGCTCGGCCACGGTGAACGGCTGGCTGAAGAAGCGCTCGAGCTTACGGGCCCGGGTCACCATCAGCTTGTCCTCGTCGGACAGCTCGTCCATGCCGAGAATCGCGATGATGTCCTGCAGATCCTTGTAGCGCTGAAGGACGCGCTGGACGTTGCGGGCGACGTTGTAGTGCTCTTCGCCGACGACCTGCGGGTCGAGGGCGCGCGACGACGAGGCGAGCGGGTCGACGGCCGGGAAGATCCCGAGCTCGGCGATTTTGCGCTCGAGGACCGTCGAGGCGTCCAAGTGAGCGAACGTCGTCGCCGGCGCCGGGTCGGTGTAGTCGTCGGCCGGCACGTAAATCGCCTGGACCGAGGTGATCGAGCCGTTCTTCGTGGAAACGATGCGCTCTTGGAGCTCACCCATTTCCGACGCCAAGGTCGGTTGGTAACCGACGGCCGAGGGAATCCGGCCGAGCAGCGCCGACACTTCCGAGCCCGCTTGGGTGAAGCGGAAGATGTTGTCGATGAAGAGCAGCACGTCCTGGTTTTCTTCGTCGCGGAAGTACTCGGCGACGGAAAGCGCGGTCAGGGCGACGCGGGCGCGGGCGCCCGGCGGCTCGTTCATTTGGCCGAAGATCAAGGCGGTCTTGTTGATGACCCCCGATTCCTTCATTTCGTGATAGAGGTCGTTGCCTTCGCGGGTGCGCTCGCCGACGCCGGCGAATACCGAGAAGCCGCCGTGCTCGGTCGCGATGTTGTTGATCAGCTCCTGGATCGTCACCGTCTTGCCGACGCCGGCGCCGCCGAAGAGGCCGATCTTTCCGCCCTTGACGTAGGGCGCCATGAGGTCGACGACCTTGATGCCGGTCTCGAGGATTTCCGGCGTCGTCTTCAGGGTGTCGAACTTGGGGGCCGAGCGGTGGATCGGGTACGACTTCTTGGTCGTGACCGGCCCCATTTCGTCGATCGGCTCGCCGATGACGTTGAGGATGCGCCCGAGGACTTCGCGGCCGACCGGGACCAAGATCTGCGCGCCCGTGTCGCGGACCGGCGTGCCGCGGGTCAAACCGTCGGTGGCATCCATCGAGATGGTGCGCACGACGTTTTCGCCGAGATGCTGGGCGACCTCGAGAACGAGGTTTTCCGGGACGTTGCTGATCTGCGCGTTGCTGAGCCTGAGGGCGTTGTAAATCGGCGGAAGTTTGCCTTTCGGAAACTCCACGTCGACGACCGGGCCCATCACTTGAACTACTCTTCCGTCCGCTGGTGCTGTCATGTCCGAATCCTCTTTCTTTAAACCGCCTGGGCGCCGCTCGTGATCTCGATGAGTTCTTTCGTAATCGCTGCCTGACGCGCCCGGTTGTATTCGATTTTCTTGAGGCGCAAGACCTCGTTGGCATTGTTGGTCGCCGCGTCCATCGCCGTCATCCGCGCCGCGTGCTCGGAGGCCGCGCCCTCGAGCATGAAACGGAAAATCTTGCCGGCCACCGCGCGCTTGAGCAGCCCCGGGAGGATCTCCTTGATGCCCGGCTCGACGAGCAGCAGCTGCGACAGGCCCGTCTTTTCGGCCTCGACCTTCGCCTTGGCGATGGGCAGCAGCTGCTGCATGGTCGCCGTCTGCGTCATCGCGGACTTGAACTCGACATACGCCACGTAAACGTGGTCGTACGTCCCGAGATCGAACGCTTTCATCAGCTCTTCGGAGAGCTCACGCGCGCGGTCGTACTTCGGCTTGTCGAGCACGCCTTCGCGGGCGCTTTCCTGCTTGTAGGCGAGTCGGGTCGCGAACTGGCGGGCGCGCTTCCCCCAGGGCATGACGTCGACGGCGACGCCGGCCTTGAGCTTTTCCGCGACAAACGGCGTGACCTGCTTGAACAGGTTGGCGTTCAAGCTCCCGCAAAAGCCGCGGTCGGTCGACAGGACGGCGACCAGGATGCGCTTCTCGGGGGCCTCGTTGAGCAGCGGTGAATCGAACTCGTCGCCCGCCGCCGCGGCGAGCTTGGCCACCATGGCGTCGAAGGCCTTGCCGTACGGACGGGCGGCGGTGACGGCTTGCACGGCGCGGGCAAACTTCGCGACCGACACGAGCTTTTGGGCCTTCGTGATCTTCTGCGTGCCCTTGACGCTCGTGATGCGCCGGCGAATATCCTTAAGATTCGCCATTACTTGAAGCCCTTGGCGAAGTCGGCGATGGCCTTGTCCAGGTCGCCGGACACTTCCTTGAGCTCGGCGCGGTTGGCGACCTTCTCGAGCACGCCGGCGTATTTCGCGCGGAGCAGCTCGTGAAAGCCCTTTTCCCACTCGCGGATGCGGCCCAGGTCGAGGGCGTCGAGGGCGCCCTTGGACGCGGCGTAGATCGAGGCGACCTGGAGGCCGATGTGCATGGGCTCGTACTGCGTTTGCTTGAGCAATTCGACCAGGCGTTGACCGCGGCGGAGCGTCCGCTGCGTCGACTGGTCCAGGTCCGAGCCGAACTGCGCGAACGCCGCGAGCTCGCGGTATTGGGCGAGTTCGAGGCGAAGCGAGCCGGCCACCTTCTTCATGGCCGGCACCTGCGCGGCGCCCCCGACCCGGGAGACCGAGAGGCCGGCGTTGATTGCCGGACGCACGCCCGAGAAGAAGAGGTCGGCCTCGAGGAAGATCTGACCGTCGGTGATCGAAATCACGTTCGTCGGAATATAGGCTGAAATATCGCCAGCTTGGGTCTCGACGACCGGGAAGGCCGTGATCGAGCCGGCGCCGAGCTTGTCGTTCACTTTGCAGGAACGCTCGAGGAGGCGGCTGTGGAGATAGAACACGTCGCCGGGGAAGGCTTCGCGGCCCGGCGGCCGGCGGAGAAGGAGCGACAGCTCGCGGTAGGCGGTCGCCTGCTTCGACAAGTCGTCGTAGAAGATGACGACGTGCTTACCCTTGTTGAGGAAGTACTCGGCCATCGTGCAGCCGGAATACGGCGCGATGAACTGGTTCGGGGCGGGGTCCATCGCCGTCGCCGCGACGACGATCGTGTACTCCATGGCGCCGAAACGCTTGAGGCGCTCGACGACCTGGGCGACGGTGGACGCCTTTTGGCCGATGGCGACGTAGATGCAGACGACGTCCTGGCCCTTCTGGTTGATGATCGTGTCGATGCAGATGGCCGTCTTGCCGGTCTGCCGGTCGCCGATGATCAGCTCGCGCTGGCCCCGGCCGATAGGCGTCATGGCGTCGATGGCTTTGAGGCCGGTCTGAAGCGGCTCGTGCACGCCCTTCCGGGCGATGATGCCGGGCGCCTTGACCTCGAGCACGTGGCGGCCGGCGGCCTTGATCGGGCCTTGGCCGTCGATCGGCTCGCCGAGCGCGTTGACGACGCGGCCGAGGAGGGCCTCGCCGACCGGCACGGAGTTGATCTCTTTCAGGCGCTTGACGGTGTCGCCTTCCTGGATCCCCTTGGTTTCGCCGAAAATAGCGACGCCGACGTTGTCTTCCTCGAGGTTCAGAATGACGCCGCGGACGCCGTTCTGAAATTCGACGAGCTCGCCAGCCATGGCCCCTTCGAGGCCATAGATGCGGGCGATGCCGTCCCCGACGGTGAGCACCGTGCCCGTTTCCTGAAGTTCCACGGACTTGCCGTAGTTCTTGATCTTGTCGCTGATGATACGACTGACTTCTTCGACCCGGATCTTGTCACTCACGGCTCACCGCCTCCCTCAACCAATTCTGTCAGCAACAGCGCCAGCCGACAGACTGTCGAGGCGCGTCTTCAAGCTCAAATCAACGAGATAATTGCCCACGCGGACTTTGAATCCGCCCATCAGCGAGGCGTCGACCGTGGGCACGAGGTCGACCTTCTTCTTCAAAACCTGCTCGACGGCCTGGACGATGTCCTTGCGCGTGGCGTCGTCGAGGGCGACCGCTGAGATGAGCTCGGCGCGGACGATGCCCTCGGCTTCGTCGATCAATTCGGCGAAGCCCGCGATGATGTCCGGGATCGCGGCCGTACGCTGGGCGGCGACGAGCGATTGGATGAAGTCGCAAGTGGGGGCCGTTGCGCCGCCCTTTTCGAGGGCATACGTCAGGAGGCTGCGCTTGAGGTCGGTCGGCATCACGGGGCTCGACAGCACCTTGGCGGCTTCGGCGTTCTGGAAGAGCTCTTTGAGCGGAGCGAGCGCCGCAAGATTGGTGCGGGCCTGGGCGAGGTTGCCCTCGCTCTGGTTGAAAAAGGCTTTTGCGTATCGTTTCGCTACCCGCTGCATGGTCTTCTCGCTCTCCGCTTTAGCCTTGGGCCGGAATGGACTTGAGGTCCGCGATACGCCGCTGAACAAGCGCCTTTTGGCCGTCGGCCGTCAGTTCTTTCTTGAACTTGTCGACGACGCCGGCATGGACGCTTTTCACGATTTCGTCGCGAAGGGCGCCTTTCGCCTTCTCGACTTCGGCGTCGGCGATCCGCTTGGCCTCGGCCTTGAGGTGGGTCGCGACCCGGTTGGCGTCGTCGAGGATCTTCTGGACCTCGGCCTCGCCCGTAACCTTGGACAGCTGCTGGATTTCGCGCACTTCGGTGTCGAGCTGCGCCTGGCGGCGGATCAGCTCGGCGAGCTTCGCCTGGGCGGCGTCGTTCGCCTTCTTGGCCTCGTTCACGAGGTGCGCGTACTCGTCGCGCTTTTTGACGGCGGCGGCGGCCGCGGGCTTGCGAAAGAAATAGATCGCCAGGCCAAGGAAGATGAAGAAGTTGGCGTACGGGAGAATGATCCCCATCAAAGGGTCGACGTGTTCCACGGGGTTCCTCTCCTTACTGAAGGGCCAGCTGGTAGACTTCCTGAGTCAGCGCGGCGACGATCGCGGGGA
>JAYVWD010000030.1:0-2245 GCA_043786345.1 Pseudomonadota bacterium | reverse complement strand
GTCGAGTATTCGAAGCTATCGGGGAAGTGGCCGAGGGAGAAGCCCAGGGCCTGGAGGTCCGTTTCCATCTGGGGGCCGAGGGCGCCGGCTTCGATGACGGCGGTGTTGGAGTCCTTGTCGTGCGAAAGCACGCGGTTCATCTGGCGCATGTCGAGCGTGACGATCATCCGCTCCTGGGCGTCGCGCGGGTCGACGCCGCCGACGATGTTGGTGCCGCCGCCGAAGGGCACGACGCAGACGTTGTGTTTGTTGGCGAGCTCGATGACCTTGACGACGTCGTCATGGCAGCGCGGCAGGACGATCATGTCCGGGGCCTGCGCGATGTAACCCTGACGGGCCCAGAAGAGGTTCGGGTAGCTCTTGCCGTAGCAGCGGTGCAGGCGCTCGTCGTCGTCCGTGGTGAACTGGTCGGGCGCGAGGGCGTCCTTGAGGGCGCTGACGAACGCGGCGTTCAGGTACGGCCCGGGCATCGCGACCTTGTCTTTGGGCACCGCGACGGTGTCCTTGACGGCGGTCATCCTGAGCTTGCCCATGATCCAGGGCCAGAGCAGGGGTTTCTCGGCGATCGGAAACGAAACCTTGTAATCGCCCCAGCCCCACCATTTCATCTGACGCATGTCGTAAGACCTTCCGGTTGTTTAACGAAACGCCACCGAGGCCTGACGGACGGGCGCACGGGGGAAGTATTTGTCGCGGATGCCGCTCTCGATGTAGACACCGATCAAATCGTGGTCGATTTTCGGGCACTTGATGCCGCGCGGCTCGAGGATGCTGCGGGTGTGGTCGCAGACGGTGCGGCAGCTCGACTTGAAGTCGAAGCCTTCGCGCGTGTACCACCAGCGGAACGCCTTGGTCGTGTAGCTCTTATACTCGACGCCGTCGACGAGGAGGCCCTTGTTGAAGAGCATCGTCTTGTATTCGTCCTGGGGCACGATGTCGATCTGGTAGCCCAGGTCGCGCAAGACGTTGGTGACGTCGGTGTACGTCCGGATGTCGGGATTGGTCAGGTGGAAGGTCTCGCCCATGCGCTTCTCTTTGAGCGCCAGAAAGGCGATGGCGCGGGCGACGTAGTCGACCGGGGTCACGTCGTAATGCGTCTCGGAGTAGAGGGCGACGCCCGATTCGATGATGGTCTTGAAGATGTCGTAGAAGAGGCCGGAGACGTTGGTCTGGCCCTGGGGGTAAAAGCCGGTGCGGGCCTCGCCGAAGATCTGGCCCGGGCGGACGATCTTCCACTGGAGGCCGCGCTCGCGGCCGGCCTGGCGGACGAGGTGCTCGGCGGTGAACTTGGACTGCTGATAGGTCATGTTCTTGAAGCCCTGACCGATGTCCAAGTCGGCTTCGCTGAAGATGACGGTCGGGTCGAAGGTCTTGTCGCCCATGATCGTATACGTCGAAACGTACACCATGTATTTCTGGCGTGTTTTGCAGGCGAAATCGATGACGTTTTGGGTCCCGCCGACGTTGATCGGGTCGATCTTGGGCATGCGCGCGAAGAGGTTGGTGTTCGCGGCGCCGTGGATGACCACGTCGACCTGGTCGGCGAGCTCGGCTACCGAGGCCTCGGTCATCCCGAGGTTTTCCTGGACGATATCGCCCAGTACCGGCGTCACGCGCGCCAGGAACTCCTGGTAGAGCTTGTCCTGGGGGTCATAAACTTTGAGGAACTGGTGGAGCCGCGTGCGGGCCAGGTCTAAGTCGGCGGCGCGGACGAGGCAGAAGATGTCGGCATCGGTCGTGGCCAGGAGCTCTTTCAGGAGGTTGGCACCGAGCACTCCGGTCGCGCCCGTCAGCAGGATGCTTCCACAACTAAGACTTTCCGGCTGCATCGACTCACTCTCCACTACTGGACTGGCAGAAATACTCCGCGATGACCGCCCACTCTAATAGCTCGGGAGGCCTAAAGCACTACGTCTTTTGCGGCGGACCTAATAAGATTTAAACAAAATTTTTATCAGGTCGTGCGAGGGTTTACAAGGGCCAGCCGCTGGCCGAAACCGGGAACGGTGAAGGTTTCGGCGGCCAAGCCCTTGCGCTCCAAGGCTTTGAGGAGATCGATCGCGGGCTGGTCGTAGCCCTCGTCGCCTAAACGAAAAGTACCGAGATGAATGCCCACGGACCAGCCAGACTCCAGATCGACGTGCGCCTCCACGGCGTCCTCGGGGGACATGTGGAAGGTCTTCATAAACCAGCGCGGCTGGTAGCAGCCGATGGGCAGGAGGCTGACCGCCATGGGGCCGAATTG
>JAYVWD010000029.1:0-9935 GCA_043786345.1 Pseudomonadota bacterium | reverse complement strand
CCAGGAAGTGCCGCCCGAGCTCCTCGGCGAACGCGACGCTCCGGTGGCGGCCGCCGCTGCAGCCGATGCCGAGCCGGAAGTAGTGCTTCCCCTCCATGTAGTAGTGCGGCAGCAGGAAGCGCAGCATCTCCTCCATCATCTGCATCATCTTTTGGGCGTTGTCGTGCTTGAAGATGTAGTCATGGACCTCGGCGTCCAACCCGGATTTGTCTTTGAGCTCCGGGATGAAGTAGGGGTTGTCGAGGAAGCGCACGTCGAACATCGAGTCGACCGGCTTGATCTGCCCGTACTTGAAGCCGAAGCTCGTGATCGTCACGTGTAGCTGGCGGCCCGGCGCGTCCTTGAAAAAGCGGTCTTCCATGGCCCGCGCGAGCATGTGCGGCGTCCACGAGGTCGTGTCGTAGACGACGTCGGCGGACTCCTCGACGGGCGCGAGCAGCGAGCGCTCTTCCTCGATCACCTCGCTCAAGGTCTCCCCCTCTTTGAGGAGGGGATGCCGCCGCCGCGTCGTCGTGAAGCGCGTCGCGATCACGTGGTCGTCCGCCGTCAGGAAGACGACCTCGAGGCGGACCTTGCTGGCGAACTTGCGTTTGAGCTCGGGGAACTGCTGCGCGAAGCTCTGGTCGCGCACGTCCATGCCGAGGGCCAGGCCCTGGTCGGCGCGGATACGGCCCGACTCGAGCAGGCCGATGATCGTCGAGAACATCTCCATCGGCAGGTTGTCGATGCAGTACATACCGCAGTCGGCAAGCGCGTTGAGCGCCGTCGAGTTGCCGGCGCCTGAAAGGCCGGTGACGATGACGAGGAGGTGGCTCTTGTCCACGGTCAGAAGTACTTCTTCCGCTTGCTCGACGGCAATATTTGGAGTTGTTCCCGGTACTTGGCGACGGTACGGCGGGCGAGCTGAATGCCCTTTTCCTCGAGCATCTCGACGATGCGCTGGTCGGACAGGGGCCGGCGCGCGTCCTCGGCCTTGATCATGTCGGCGATCATCCGCTTCACGGACTCGCTCGCCACGTCGTTGCCGTCGGAGCGCGTCACCGAGCTGTTGAAGAAGTATTTGAGCTCGAAGACGCCGCGCGGGGTGTGCACGTATTTGTTGTTCGTGACGCGGCTGATCGTCGACTCGTGCATCGAGATGTCTTCGGCGATGTCCTTGAGGATCATCGGCTTGAGGTGCTCGACGCCGTTGTCGAAGAAGTCGCGCTGGCGCTTGACGATGCTCTCCGTGACCTTGTAGATGGTGCGCTGGCGCTGGCGGATCGATTTGATCAGCCACTCCGCGGACTTCATCTTGTCGGAGATGTAGTTCTTCTCGTCGCCCTTGGACTTCTTGTCGGACATCATGCCCGAGTAGAAGTTGCTGACGCGCAGGCGCGGCAGGCCGTCTTCGTTTAGGTTGACGACCCACTCGTCGCCGAGCTTGAAGACGTAGACGTCGGGCGTGACGTATTGGGTGTCGTTCGTGCCGAACTGGCGCCCCGGGACCGGCTCGAGCTCGGCGATGATCTGGACGTTCTCGATCACCTGCTCGAGGCTGATCTTCATGGCCTTGGCGATGGCGACGAAGTTGCGGTTCTCGAGCTCCGGCAGGTGGTTGTCGACGATCTTCTCGACGATGCCGTTCTTTAAGTGCGCGTTGCGGAGCTGGACGTTCAGGCATTCCTTGAGGTCGCGCGAGCCGATGCCCGACGGGTCGAGGCGCTGGATCGTGTCGAGGATGTCCTCGACCGCGTCGAGCTCGAACTTCTCGGCCTCGGCGAGGTCCTGCGTCGACTGGGTCAGGTAGCCGCGCTCGTCGATGTTGCCGATCAAGACGGTGGCGATGCGCTTCTCGGTCTCGTCGAAGTCGAGCTCGCCGATCTGCCCCATCAGGTGTTCCTGAAGGGTGCTGCCCTTGGTGACCATGTTCTCGTAGTTGGGCGCTTCCTCGTCGTTCTTGCGGGAGGCCGTCTGGCCGCTCGGGATCGACTCCTGATAGCGCGCCATCGCGTCCCAGTCGACTTCGCCCTTGGGGTCGTCGCCGCCGGCATTGTCCACGAGGGACGAGGCTTCCTTCATGCGGTCGTTCACCGCGTCGGCCTCCGTATGCTCCTTCTCGCGCTCCATCAGCGCCGCCTCTTCGGGGCTGTCGGTCACCCCCTCTTCGAGGCAGGGGTTTTCCGCGAGCTGCGTCGTGACGAATTGCTCGAGCTCCAGGCGCGAGAGCTGCAGCAGCTTGATTGCCTGTTGGAGCTGGGGCGTCATCAGAAGCTGTTGGGTCAGCTTCAGGCTTTGCTTGAGTTCAAACGCCATGGGCGAGGTCCAATTTTGGGAGAACGATCACCGTTCGCTACCACTGATCTTAAGCGCGATGCCAGGCGAATGCAAAAATAATTCCAACCGGCTGAAAGCGTCGGAAAATCAATTATTTAGAGCTCATGCGAGAGTCTAAAAAGACCCGCATTTTCGGGGCAAATATCAGAGCTTAAAGTTCTCGCCGAGGTAGGTTTCGCGCACGATCTGGTTCGACGCGATCTCCTGCGGAAGGCCGTCGGCGATGATCTGGCCGCCCGCGAGGATGTAGGCCCGGTCGCAGCTGCCGAGCGTCTCGCGGACGTTGTGGTCGGTGATCAGGACGCCGAGGCCGTCCTTTTTGAGCTGCAGGATGATCCCCTGGATCTCGGCGACCGTCATCGGGTCGATGCCGGCGAAGGGCTCGTCGAGAAGCAGGAATTTCGGGCGGATGATCAGCGCCCGCGCGATCTCGACGCGGCGGCGCTCGCCGCCGGACAGCGCGGCGCCCATCGACTTGGCGATGCCCCCGATCTGGAACTTCGCGAGCAGCTCGTCGAGCAGGGCCTGGCGCTCGTCGCGCTTGATGCCGGTGATCTCCATCACCGAGCGCAGGTTGTCCTCGACCGACATCTTCCGGAAAATCGACATGTTTTGCGGGAGGTAGCTGATCCCCATGCGGGCGCGGACGTGCATCGGCAGGTGCGTGATCTCCTCGTCCCCGAGGAAAACGCTGCCTTTGGTCGGGTAGAGCAGGCCGACGACCATATAAAAGCTCGTGGTCTTGCCGGCGCCGTTCGGGCCGAGCAGGCCGACGACCTCGCCTTCGCGGACGTCGAAGCTGACCTTGCGCACGACCTGGCGCGCCTTGAAGCCCTTTTCGAGCTCGACGGCCCGGAGCTGGAGGGTCACGGTTTCTGGTCCTTTTCGGTCGGATGAACTTCCCCGGCGACGCGGTCGGCGCGGATCCAGCCGGTGTCCATCTCGTAGTCGATCTTCTTGCCGCGGACCAAGTCGCTGCCGCGCCAGAGGCGGGCGTTGCCTTCCATCGTGGCTTTCCGCTCTTTGTTGAGGAAGACGACGGAGTCGCCGTAGGCCTTGATCTTGTCGCCGCTGTCCTCGTCGGTCTTGAAAAGCTTGACGTTGCCGTCGCACACGACCTTGATCAGCTCCTTTGTGACCTCGTCGTAGTACGCCTGCGCGTGGTCGGCCTCGAGGCGCATCGAGCCCTGGGTGACGACGACGTTCTTCTCGAGCTCGACGTAGCCTTTTTCGCGCAGCCCCCGCAGGCCCTCGCTCTGGAATTCGACCGGCTGCTCGGCGTCGGACTTCTCGCCGGGGGTCTTTTTCTTCGCCCCGCCTTTCGGGGCGAGGACGCCGCCGACCGCCGTCGCGTTGCCGGGCTTATCCGGCTCGTCCTTCGATAAGGAGGCGGGTTTCTTGGGTTTTTTGGCCTTCGGCGGGGTGGGCCCGGGGGCTGGCGCCGCGCCAGGGGCGGGCTCGGTGGCTGGCGCCGCCAGTGCGGGCGCGGCGGGCTTCACGGCGTCGTCGTCATCCAGGATGTCCGCGCGCGCCGCCGCGCCGAACGCCAGGGACAAACCAAAAAGGAACGTCGGAACTCTCATCTCGTCTCCCCGACCTCGGTCACTTTGCCGGCGGTCCTTGCGCGGTGTTCAGAAAGAATTGCCCGCGGACGGTGCCGTACATCTGGAGTGTCTCGTCGTTGAGCCCGTAAGTGAAGCCTTCGTCGCCGGTGAAGACCCGGCTCGGGCCCTGCACGCGGACCGGCCGGAGCGAGCGCACGATGTTCTCCGTCGCGAGGTACTCGGCGTAGTCGGTCGACAAGGCGTGGTCCTTCACGCCGACCTCGACGAATCCGGTGAGCTCCGACCGGTCCAGCTCGGTTTCCGCCATCATTTTGCTCAGCGTCGTCGCCTTGAAGTAGGTCGTCGCCGATTCGGCGCTCACCGTCTCGTGCCCGTCCGCCGTCAGGCGCTCGCCCTTGATCTCGCCGTCGAGCTCGACCACGTTCGGCTCGTAGAAATGGCCGAGGCGGGCCGAAAGCCGCCCGGTCAGGGCCTCGCCCGTGTACCGGTAGAACGTGAAATCCTCGAACACGAGGCGCGGCTCGCGCTGCCCCTTTTTGCTCAGGTTCTCGCGCAGGGACTTCTTCTCGCGCGTCAGGTAGACGCTGAGCGCCAAGCCGAAGCAGAGGATGAAGGTGAGGATGACGAGCTTCTTGCCCATCCGCCCATTGTAGCCGATGCGCCTCGGACGCCTAGATGATTTTCGCGTCCAAAAGGTCGTAGAGGCGCACGAGGCCCACGACGTTCGTCGGGTCGGCGCCGTCGTCCGCGGTCACGAACAGGCTCGTAATCTGTTGCTCATTCATCACCGTGACGGCATCGAGCGCCAGGGCGCGGGCCGCGATCGCCTTGGGGCTGCGGGTCATGATGTCGGCGGCGCGGCACTTGAGGGCCTGGGCGCCCATTTTGACCAACGCGCGGCGGACGTCGCCGTCGGAGACCGCGCCGAGCAGCCGGCCGCCGCCGTCCAGGATGGCGACGATGCCGAGCGTGCGCCCCTTGAGCTTGAGGGTCGTCACCGCCTCCAGGATCGCGTGGAAATCCGCGGTTTCCCCGACGCGCGGGACGTCCTGGAGCGGGTGCATGTGGTCTTTGACGAGGGAGAGCCGGCGCCCGAGCGAGCCGCCCGGATGAAGGTTCGCGAAATCGCCCTGGCTGAACCCGCGCGCGCGCGAGACGGCGCAGGCGATCGCGTCGCCGAGCGCGATCGCCACGGTGGACGACGCGGTCGGCGCGAGGTTGTGGTAGTCGGCCTCTTTCGAGACGCTGCCGTCGAGGACGAACTGGCAGAGCCGGGCGAGCGAGGATTCGGGCTTGCCCGTGATCGCGACGACCGGGATCGCGAGCCGCCGCGCGAACCGCGCCACCTCGAGGACCTCCGGCGTCTCGCCGCCGTAGGCGATCGCGATCAGGCAGTCCTGCGGCTGGAGCATGCCGAAATCGCCGTGGAGCGCCTCGGTCGGGTGCAGGAAAAACGCGGACGTGCCGGTGGACGACAGCGTCGAGGCGATCTTGCGGGCAATATGCCCGGATTTCCCGAGGCCGGTCGTGACGACCTTGCCCTGGGCGCGTAGGATCGCCTCGCAGGCGCCTTCGAAGGCCGCGCCGAGGCGCGCGCCGGCGTCGCGCAAGGCTTGGGCTTCACACTCGAGCGCCTCGCGGCCCCAGGCGGTGAGGCTCATGCGTTCGAGCCCGGGGTCCGTTTCGCCTCGATCGAGGCTTTGACCAGCTCGCGGAACAGCGGGTGCGCGCTCATCGGCTTGCTCTTGAGCTCGGGGTGGAACTGGCAACTCACGAACCACGGGTGGTCGGTCAGCTCCATCATCTCGACCAGCTGGCCATCCGGGGACACGCCGCTGAACACCACGCCGTGCTCCTGGAACAGCTCGCGGTAGTGGTTGTTGAACTCGAAGCGGTGGCGGTGGCGCTCGGAGACGATGTCGTTGCCGTAGGCCTGCCGGGCTTTGCTGCCCGCCTTCAGGTGGCAGTCGTAGGCGCCGAGCCGCATCGTGCCGCCCTTGCGGGTGACGGCCTTCTGGGTCTCCATGATGTGGATGACGTTTTCCTTGCCGCCCGTCGCGAATTCCTCGCTGTTGGCTTGCGCGAGGCCGAGCTTGTTGCGGGCGAACTCGATGGCCGCGAGCTGCATCCCCAAGCAGATGCCGAGGAAGGGCTTGTCGCTCTTGCGGCAATAATTGATCGCCACGATCTTGCCCTCGACGCCGCGCTCGCCGAAGCCGCCGGGGACGATGACGCCGTCGCAGCTGCCGAGCAGGTCGTCGACGTTGGCCGGGTTGACCTCGGACGCGTCGAAGAGCGCGATCTCGACCTTGGACTGGGTGTTGATGCCGGCGTGGACGAGCGATTCGCAGATCGACTTGTAGGAGTCCCAGACATCGGCGTACTTGCCGACGACGCCGATCTTGACGGTGTGCTTCGGGGAATCCAGCGAGGTGACGATGCGCTCCCACTGGCTCAGGTTCGGCGCGCCCGTCCAGATGTTGAGCTTGTCGACGATGATCTGGTCGAAGCCCTGGCGGTGGAGCTCCATCGGGATGCGGTAGATGTTGTCGGCGTCCTGCGCCTCGATCACGCACTCGGCCTTGACGTTGCAAAAGAGCGCGATCTTTTTGCGTTGATCCGGCGGGATCGGCCGGTCGGACCGGCAGACGAGGATGTTCGGCTGGATCCCGATCTGACGGAGCTCCTTGACGGAGTGCTGCGTCGGCTTGGTCTTGAGCTCCCGCGCGGCCTTGATGTAAGGGACGAGCGTCAGGTGCACATAGAGGACGTTCTCGTCGCCCAGGTCGTAGCGGATCTGGCGGATCGCCTCGAGGAAGGGCAGCCCCTCGATGTCGCCGACGGTGCCGCCGATCTCGACGATCGCGATGTCGGAGCCGGTCGAGCACTTGTAGATGTTTTCTTTGATCTGGTCGGTGATGTGCGGAATCACCTGGACGGTGCCGCCGAGGTAGTCGCCGCGGCGCTCCTTGTTCAGGACCGCGTCGTAGATCTGGCCCGCCGAGAAGCTGTTGAGGCGGGTGAGCGTGGCCTGCGTGAAGCGCTCGTAGTGGCCGATGTCGAGGTCGGTCTCGGCGCCGTCGTCGGTGACGAAGACCTCGCCGTGCTGCGAGGGGTTCATCGTGCCGGGGTCGACATTGATGTAAGGGTCGCACTTCATCAGCGCCACCCGGAGCCCGCGCGTTTCCATCAGCGCGCCCGCGCTCGCGGCGATGATGCCTTTGCCCAGAGAGGACACGACGCCGCCCGTGACAAAAATGAATTTCGTGCGATTGCGGTTTCTCATGGCGTAACCTACATCGTTTTTTTCGGAGATTTGGTCGCAGAGCTGCGCGTGCTAGTCGGTCGGAGTTTCAGCTTAGTGACCGAAGCCCTCTTGGTCAAGCGGAGAATCCGGGAAAATGCCGCAGTAATATCGGGTTTTTGCTCCTGAAATTGGCCCGGGGGGGAGCCGTTCTGCTAAAATGAAAAGGACGCTCCAAAGAATCTCCTGAATGACTCACAAAGCCCGGTGATGCTCATGATCCGAGTGCTTCTATGCGTGGGGCTCGCGCTGCTTGCGCAGGCCTGCTTCCTCGTACCGAAGAAAAAAAGCGGGAAGGCGGGCGGATCCTCGTCGGCCCTGGTCGTTCGGGAAGGCATCTTCCTCGACCGGACCGGCGACGGCGATGCCGCGCGCCTCAGTTTTCAGACGAAAAGACCCGCGGTCTGCGAGCTTACGGTCTACGCCCAGGACGACAAGTCGAAGCCGTCCAAGGACGCGCCCCTCATCCTGCCGTGCTCGTCGCAGGACAAGGGCCGGACCGACCTCGCCGAAAAGATCGAAGGCCTGAAGACCGACGCCCTCTATTTCGTCGTCATCCGCGCCTGGGACGCGGGCGGTAAGAAGGAGGCCGGCGAGACGGTCCTCGTCAAAGAGGCGCCGAATCCGGCCTCGGTCATCAACCCCGGCGGCGACCCGCTCGCCGACGGCAAGCTCAAGGACCTCCTGGTGGCGCGCTTCGACGTGCCGCTCAAGACCGTCGAGGTCCACCACCACGAGCTGCCGGAAGCCCTCGATCTCGGTGCGATAAAAGGCAAGTTGACGCGGACCGTCGGCTGCCAGGTCGGCGTACCCGACCGGACGGCCCCCTTCCGCGACGCGGCAAAAGACGTCGCGATCCGCAACCTGGCGACCAAGGACCTCGCGGCGGGCACGGCCGGCACACACAAGGACTACCCCGAGCGCCTGACGCTCAACTACGGCAGCCTCAACGACGGCCTCGACCGCTGGTCGCTCCTCTATCAGCTCAACAACAAAGACTTCATGATCACGGCGCGCCCCGTGAGCCGCATCCTCAACATGGAGATGGAGTCCACCACCATCCAGGCCTTCGAGGCGCCCCAGCTCGCCGAGCCGGCGGACCCGCTCAAACTGGACGCCACCAAGCCCCTCAAGCTCTCCTGGACGACCGGCAACAACCTGCTCGACCTGGCTTACCTGACGGTCCAGATCGGCCGCCCCGAGGACGCCAAGGCCATCTACTGCATCTTTCCCGCCGAGAAACGCTCGGCCGAGGTCGATGCCAAACTGCTGCAGGGACTCGAGGACGGTAAGTACGTCGTCCTCGCCGAGCTCGCGACCAACCAGCTGTTCGCCAAAGAGGGCTGGCTCGTGAGCGTTTACGATTGGCGCTCGGGACGAATCGAGAAATGAAGATGCGGAAAATCGCTGTTGCCGTGGCCCTGGTCCTTTCGACGGGCGGATTCGCCGGACTCGGGCAGGCCGCCACGATCAAGGAAGTCAGCACCAAGAAGCGGCTCGCCGACGTCGAGCTCGACGAGGGCGAGACCTTCGAGAAGGGCGCCAGCGTCTGCTTCTACGACGAGGGCGGCGAAAAAGGCGAGTGCGGCATCGTCTCCAAGGCCAAGGGCACGCTCGTCCAGGTGAAGGTCAAGAAGCCGAAAAGACTCAAGGTCGGCATGACCATGAAGCGCGACGAGGACGCCTCTGCCGACGAAGGCGAGGGCACCGCGTCCGGAACCGCCTCGGACGACGAGGAAAGGGTCGCGAAAAAGGGCGCCGTGAAGAGGAAGGGCGTCCCGCGGAAGAACCCGCTGCGCATCGTCGGCTACTACGGCCTGCCCCTCAAGACCCCGGCGAGCTTCAACAAGCTCGCCTACGCCTCGCCCGAGATCAGCACGCCGACCTCCCTCTGGACCAAGGACAAGGTGATCGGCTCGGCGAGCTTCGGCGTCGGCGGCGAGGTCGCCATTCCGCTGGGAAAATTCGCGGTGGTTCCGGGCGTCCGCTACCGCACCTTCACCCCCTCCCTGATCGACTCCGACTACAACAAGGGCAAGCTCAACCCCTATGTCAGCACCGAGGAAAAGGCGTCGGCGCTCGGCGTCTACGTGGACTTCCAGGTCTACCGCCTCAACGTCACGCCGATCATCGGCATCAACTTGCTCGCGGGCCTCGACATGGACATGTCGACCGTCGAGCTCACGGCGACGAAGAAGGACGACACTCCGGGGGCGGGGGCGGCCGAAGCGGCGTCGGCCACCTCCAAGCTCACGGTCATCTCGCTGCGCCTCGGCGCGAACACGGACATCCTGGCGCTCAAGATCATCGGCGCGCGGCTGGGCTTCGGCCTGATGATCCCGCTCGTCGGCGTCGGCGGGACCTTCTCGGGCAAGCTCGCCGAGTCGCGCGGCCTCGCTTCGGACGCCGGCGAGGACCTGAAAAAGTCGCTGGACCACAAAAAAGCCAGCTTCGGGGCCGAGATCGACCTCGGCGCGGAGCTGGCGTTCTAAACAATTATATGTTTATTTGCGAGTCACGATCTTGCGCGGGGCCGGCGCGACCTGGACGCCGGGGACGTAGCTTAAGCCGGCGTAAACCCGGTAGTCCGGCGAGCCGATGCCCTTGCCCAGACCCGTCCCGAAGCCCGCCTGCGTCTCGAGCGCGCCGCCGGTCGGGCGGAGCTTGGCGACCATCGTCCACTCGGCCGGGTTCGCGCGGGTGAAGTCGATCCGTTCGCCGTAGGCCGGCTTGAACTGCAGGCCGCCGCC
>JAYVWD010000028.1:0-8449 GCA_043786345.1 Pseudomonadota bacterium | reverse complement strand
GTCGTCGGAGGGCCGCTCGGCGCTCAGGGGCCGGCCGGAGCGGCGGGCTTCCATCCGGGCGTTGATCCCGACGCCGGTCAAGCGGAGCAGGCGTCGGAGCTCGGCCTCGCTCGAGGCGAGGCAGCCGACTTCGAGCGCCTCGTGGAGGCTCCGGCGGAGCCCCTCGACCTGCAGCGCAAGCCCCAAATCGACGACGTGGCGCAGCTCGCTCGACGCCATGCGCGCGAGGTTCAAGGCCTGGTGCGGGTCGCCCGAGAGGTTCGCGATGTGCGCGTACCGGAGCGAGAGGATGATGCCCTGGCGGGTGTTCTGCGCCGCATAGATCTGGGCGCAGGCCTCGTCGAGGACCCGGCGCGCCTCGGCGAGGTCGCCGCGCAGCACGTGTTGACGCGCCAGCTCGAGCAGCAGGCTCGAGCGCGAGTACGAGTTCTGGGGCTGGTCGTCCGAGAGCCATTGGCGCAGGCGCTCGGCGTCATTCGCGGGGTCAAGGCCGAACTGGGCCGAGTAGATCGCCCGCGACATCCGGATTTCGCGCGCCAGGCCGCCGTTGCCGAGCTGGTGGGCGAACTGGGCGGCGTCCTCGAGGCGGGCCAGCCCCTCGGCGACCGCGCCCGTCTGCACGAGGGCGTGGCCGAGCAGGTCGGCCGCGAGCGCCTTGCCGTAGAGAAAGCGGGCGTCGAGCGAAGCGAAGTAAGCCTGCTTCGCCGCTGGCACGCCGCGGCGGTAACGTCCCTGAAAGTATCGAAAAAAGGCCAGACCCTGGAAGGCGAAGAAGCGCCCGCGGTCGCTCAGGGCGCGGCGCAGCCCGAGGTTTTCGGCGAACTGGCGGCGGGCCTCGGCGTATTGGGCGCGCCGGCAGTGGCCGACGCCCAGGTAGAACCGCGCCTCGACGCGCGCCTCGTCGCTCAGGGCGGACTTCTTGAAAATGCGCTGCGCTTCTTCGACCCGGCTTTGAAAGCAGAGCGCGCCGATCACCAGGCTCTCGTCGCCCGGCTCGATGCGGCCATCGGCGGAGTCGATGGTCGCCCGGAGGACGTCGAGATAATTTCCCTGGTAAAATGTCGCCGCCAGATTCAAGACCCACCCCCCAGTATTAGTGGGTATAGCAGATGAATCCGCTCATATCCAATCACTGATGGGGTCTGGCGCGTCGCCGGTTCGTCAACACGGCGTGGCCAAAACGGACGCAGGGCCCCCGAGAATCTCCATCCAGGCCTCGCCCGCATAACCCCGCGGCAAGCGGGCCGGAGGTATGGCGTTTTCCCCGCGGCCGCGGGGAAGTCCGTTTGATCGGCCTTGCGGTTGTGGTAGCCGTTGATTCGCAATCAGTTTCATCCCGCAAGCCGAGGACCAGGCCGTGCCGACGTCGCCCCCAGAAACCCGCTCCTCCAACGCCGTCCCCTGGATGATCTACGCCTATATGTGGGTGCTCTTCGGGGCGCTGCCGGTCATCCTCTACGTCCGCCACACCGGCAACCCGGCCGCGCTGCCGATCGACTGGTCGCTCCACGGCATGTTCGCCAACGACATCGGCGAGCCCTTGACGCTGGCGCTTTACGTGCTCGGGCTCGGGCAGTTTTTCCTGGCGGCGCTCGTTCCCGCCCTGCTGCGCGCCCGCATCCCGCCAGGCGCGGCGGCGGGGCGGCACCTCGTGCCGTATATCGTGCGCCTGACACTGATCGAGGTCGGCGTGCTGTTCGGCTTCGTGATCGCGATCTCCAAGGAAAAGCCGCTCTGCATCGTCCCCTTCCTGCTGATCGGCGCCGCCTGCATGGTCCTGTCGCCGCCGCCGAAACGCGGAAATGCGGGTTAATGGCGCCTGTTTACGCACCGGTTCCGCCCCCCAGATTGACGGAAAAATCCAGTTATTGTAGATATTTGAGGTCCCACCTCGTCGCCGAAGGACCACTGGACCCATGACCGTCTCGCCCAACGACCTCTCGTTCGAAGCCGACATCGCGCGCGCCGCGACCCTGCCCTCCCGCTGGTACACCGAGGCCGAGCCGCTCCGCCTGGAAAAGGAGACCGTCTTCGCCCGCAGCTGGCAGCTCGCCGGCGCGCTGGCGCAGGTCGCGAAGCCGGGCGACTACTTCACCTGCGAGGTCGGCGGCGAGCCGATCGTCGTCGTGCGCACGCCGGACGCGGTCAAGGCGTTCTACAACGTCTGCCGCCACCGCGGCGGACCGGTCGCGCAGGGCGAGCACGGTAACGTCAAGATGTTCCGCTGCGGCTACCACGGCTGGCTTTACGGCCTGGGCGGCGAGCTCAAGACGACGCCGGAGTTCAAAGGCGTCGCGTGCTTCGACAAGGCCGACTTCGGCCTGAAAGCCGTGCAGACGGGGGTGTTCGGGCCCTTCGTCTTCGTCAAGCTGGAGGCCGGGGGCGTCGGCTTGGGCGACTACCTCGGCAAGATCCCGGCCGAAACCGCGCGCTTCCCCCTCGCCTCGATGGGCTTTTACAAGCGCGTTTCGTGGGAGCTCAAGTGCAATTGGAAAGTCTACGTGGACAACTACCTCGAGGGCTACCACATCCCCCTCGTCCACCCCGGCCTGATGAAGGAGCTCGACTACCCGCAGTACAAGGTCGAGGTCGAGCGGTTCCACTCGAAGCAGCATGCGCCCGTGCGCAACCGCGAGGGCTCGCTCTATCGGCGGAACCTGGAGCCGGGCACCCCGGCCGAGGCCCTGTATTATTGGGTGTTTCCGAACCTGATGCTCAACTTCTATCCCGACAACATCCAGATCAACACCATCGTCCCGCTGAGCCACGACCGCACGCTGACGGTCTTCGACTGGTACCTCGCCGACGCGGAGGCGCCCGGGGTCGCGGCCGATTTCGCCAAATCGCTGAGCTTCAGCGAGTCGGTGCAGCAGGAGGACATCTCGATCTGCGAGCAGGTTCAGAAGGGACTCGCGTCGCGCTCCTATGATAGAGGAAGGTATTCGGTGGACCGGGAAACGGGCGTGCACCACTTCCACGGGCTTTACTGTGAATTCCTGAAAGGGCGCTGACATGGTCCGAAGCCTGCTCCTGAGCCTCGCCGCGAGTCTGCTGTTTTTCGCCGCCTGCGTGACCACGCAGGAAACCGGCCGCACGCACATCGCGCCCATGCCCGATTCGTTCATGAATCCGCTCGGCGTGCAGGCGTACGCCGAGATGAAGAAGGAGTCCCCGGTCTCGAAGAACACCGCCCTCACGGCGCGCGTCACCGAGATCGCGAAGCGCGTGGCGGCGGCGACCGGCAAGAGCTTCGACTGGGAGTTCACGCTGTTCGAGAACAAAGAGGTCAACGCCTGGTGTCTGCCCGGCGGCAAGATCGGCGTCTACACCGGGATCGCCCCCGTCGCGCTGACGAACGCGGGCCTGGCGGCCGTCCTCGGGCACGAGATCGCGCACGCGACGCTCAAGCACGGCGGCGAGCGCGCGTCGAGCCAGCTCGCGCTCGCGGGCGTGCTGCTCGGCGCCGAGCTGACGGCCGACAACGTGCTGAAGGACGGGCGGCTCAAGCCGTTGCTGCTCGCGGCGCTCGGCCTCGGCGTGCAGGTCGGGATCGTGCTGCCATTCAGCCGGGCGCAGGAGGCGGAGGCCGACAACGTCGGCCTCGAGTACATGGCCAAGGCCGGGTACGACCCGCGCGAGGCCATCGCGCTCTGGGAGCGGATGGCGAAGTCGGGGGGGGCCACGCCGCCGGCGATTCTGAGCGACCACCCGACGAGCGAGAGCCGGATCGCGGCGATGCGGGCGGAGCAGGGGAAGGTGGCGCCGCTCTATGCGGCGGCGGCGAAGCAGGCGACGGTGTCGCTCTAGAGATACGGATCGATCCGGGGACGATGAGCGGACACGTCCCCGCAATCTGACAGATCTGCTCCCAACTCAGCGGCTCCTTCCCCACCACCGCCCGCACACTCCGCAGATCCCGCACGTCAACCGCATCATCCGTCGCCAGCAACACCGGCACGAACATCCCGTCCCGCTCCAGCTTTCGCACCGCATCCGTGCCCTTGGTCTCCGGCTCGTGGGCGAAGTTCTGCTCCCAGACGACGGCGACGAGCCGGACGGTCATGAACACCGGCAGCACCTAGACGAGCAGCGTCCGCCGGAACGCCTCCTGCATCGACTTGATGCGCTTACGCCTCGATGACCGGCCGGACCCCCGAGGGCGTCCATTCAGAACTCCCACTCGAGGACTTGTCCGAAGGCGATGCCGGCGCCGTCCGCGGCCAGGTCGCCGGCCGAGCCGCGCTCGGCGTTGCGGCCGCCGCGTTTGATGTCGAAGGTCTCTTTCGCGATCCCGACCATCAGCATGATCAGGCCGGCGCCGATGCGCGCTTCGGGGCGGATCACCCGGTCGGGCTCCATCACCTGGAACAATTTGATGATCGCGGCGGTGCCGGTCGCCGAGACGGTGAAGTGCGAGATCTTGTCGTCCTGGTTCGTCAGCGGCGCCAGGCGGTAGACGTCGCGCGCCGCCGCCGCGGCGCCGCCGGCCGCGCCAAAGACGCCGAGCGCCGCCAAACTGAGGACGAAGATGAGCTCGAGCATCGCGCGCCGCCCCGCCAAAAGGAAAGATAAGGCTTTAATATTACTTCATATTTAAAAGACAGCCAAGCTTGCGGCAGAGCTACTCAGGTGTTACCCTGGCGGCGAATCCTAGCTATATTTCGCGAGGAGGGGGCTCCAAGTGACGACGGAAGCTTGCTTTCTATGTACCCCGGTCGGCTGGCTCGAGATCCGGGCCGACGCCTCTGGAGTGACGTCCATCCGCTTTTTGGACGCGGCGCCCGTGCGCTCGGCGTTCAACGTCACGTATCCGCACCTCAAGGAAGCTTACCGCCAGCTCGGCGAGTATTTCAGCGGCGAGCGCTCGCGCTTCAGCCTCCGGCTCAACCCCCAGGGGACCGAGTTCCAGCGCCAGGTCTGGGACCGGCTCGCGAGCGTGCCTTTCGGCACGACGATCACCTATGGCGAGCTGGCGCGCGCGATCGGCAAGCCGGGCGGCGCGCGCGCCGTCGGCATGGCGAACAACAAGAATCCGTTGCCGATCGTCGTCCCGTGTCACCGGGTGATCGGGACGGACGGCGCGCTCGTCGGCTTCGGCGCCGGGATCGGCATCAAGGCAAAGCTCCTCGACATCGAAGGCGTCGCGCGCGCCCGCTGACGGTCACTGCACCGTGATCGTGCCGCCGACGTGCGCCGGGTGCATCTGGCAGCTGAACTTGTAGTCGCCCTTGTCTTTCGCCTGAACGGTGATGACCTTGGTCTCGTTGCCGCCGACGATCACGGGCTCGGTGGTGAAGCCGGGCGCCGTGAAGCCGTGCGGGTCGGCGAGCGTGTTGACGAGGGTGATCTCGACCATCGTGCCGGCCGCGACCTTGCCTTCGGACGGCACCCAGACTTTTTTGCCGTCGATCATCTTATTGGTGAAGCTCAGCTTCTCCAGCTTCGGGGCGACCGCGGCCTTGGGCGCGCTGGCGGGCGGCGGCGTCGGGTCCGAGGCGAGCGCGGCGTTGGCGAAGAGTGCGAGAATCGCGGCCGAGATCAAGTGCGTACGCATGAAGAAATCTCCCAGTCATTGCGGTGCTGTCGTGGCGGCGAGCTTACTATATTATGATCCGCGAAGGACAAACAAATCCCCCGCGACCGACGCGGGAGACCCTTTTCCTGGAAGGCCTCTCTCTCTATGGTTCGTCGCGGCGGTCGTCACCCAGGTCAACCGCGCGCTGCCGCCACTTCTCCGCTTCTTCGTCGTTCTGAGGAACGCCTTCCCCACGCGCATAAAATGTCGCCAGCGTCTGGCATGCCCAAACGTTGCCCTGCTCAGCCGCTTTACGCCACCAACGCGCCGACTCCTGGGGATCCGCAGGAACTACGATCCCAAGCTCATACATCAAGCCGAGATAGACCTGCACCCGGACGTCGCCGGCCTCAGCTTCCAATATGGACTCTCGCAAGGAATTCATGCGCTCATTCCCGCCGCTACGACGCGCTCGGCCTCAGCCCGCAAGGGTCCGCATTCTTCGACCAAGGCCTCGATATCGCGCGGGCCAAGACCAAAAACAGCGGCACTGCCGTAAAGTACCGTGCTTGTAGCGCGCAGAGGCTCTCCGAGCACGAGGTGGACCAACTGACTAGCCAGGGTCGCCACCTTCACCACCGTCGGAACCTCGCCCCCAACTTTTCCGATCTTGGGCTCGTCGTGGTGGTGCTGAGATGCCTCGATCACAAAGGCAGGTAGGCCCCAAATAGCAGCGCCGATCTCCCCAAGTGTGCAGTGGCTCGGAGCACCGGCGCTCCGTTCGGCATTGACCCAGGAAATCTTTTGGTCGCTCTCACCCATAAACTTGACGATCTTGTCGGTCTCCTCGGGGCAGCAGATCGCCCCGACTAGCTTCCCTACGTTGCAGAGGCATGCGGCGAGGTAGGTCTCGTCCTCCAAAACGACGTCACGGCCGACCCGCTTTACCAAATGCTCGGCGATCGCCGCGGCGAGAAATGATTCCGTCCAAAAGCGGTCTGTCGCGAAGGATCGTGCACGAATGAGCCCCCTCTCACTCGATATGTGATAGAGAGCCGCCGCTATGACAAGTTCGGCAAGGGTCCGTCTTCCGACAAATACGATAGCATGCTCAACCGTTGTAACGCGCTGCCCGCGGCTCCGTGTTGCTGCGTTGGCGATACCCAGAAGAACGGCCGCGATGATGGGGGCCTTCTTGAGCGATTCGGCAAGCGCGCTGACCGTGGCGTCCTCGTCATGAAGCTGCTGCTGGAGTTCAAGAACGGCCGACGGAAGATATGGCACCGATTCGGTATTGGCGAGACGGTTGAATAGTGAGGCGGCCGTCTCGCTCATGAATTTTGTAGGGTGGTACCAGTCATATCGTCCTTTCTTTAAAATGAGAGAGGACCCGCAGGCGCAGTTGAACCAAAGATGTCCCGAGCTGCACAGCCGCCAGCGACTCGTGCCCTCCAGAAAATCGCTCTCCCGACGGAAAACCCGAGAGCAGTTGCCGCATTGTTTTTTGGTTGTTGCCATCCTCTCCCCGCCCGTGTGTCGATACTCCGCCTCCATCCGTCATCGCTTCATCAACTTCTCCGCTCCAAAGGCCTCGCCACGCTCGATAGCCTCGCGTCGGACAAAGCGCGGTGGGTTGGCGAGCATCGCTTTGATTTTGTCAGGTAGCCGCTCGTTCGTGTTGAACACGAGATAACAACAGATATCGCCGCGCCGAAGCTGGACCGTGGCCAACACGCTGCCATGGTCATGGGCAACCCCGCCACCAGCGGCCGCGACGCCACCTTCCTGAAGAGCGGGCTGGCCGCTCCCGCCGAAGCGCCCCGCTGCAGCCTTCGCCCCACCAGCATCAGCCTCGCGCAGCACAAGCGGCTCTCCCATTTGAAGAGAACGCTCGACGCGCTGTTTCAACGACAGGGCCTTTTTGTGGACTGGCGACGTCGAGATCTTCACGGCCTTTTCGAGCTGGACCAAAGCTTCATCCAACTCGCCGCCGCGGACGTGCGCCAAACCTTGATTGTAAAGGACGACTGCCTTGCGGTCGATCTGGCTGTCGGGAAGAGACTTGATTGCCTTGCGATAGAGGCTGATCCCTTCGTCGATCATCCCGGCTCTGGCGTAGGCGACCGCGCGATTGTTCATATAGGCCATGACTCCATCGAAAGACTCGAGCTGGGACATCAGCTCCCTGGCTTTGTCCGTATCACCGCGCGTCAGCGCGCACTTGGCTCCGGTCTCCTTGACCATCTGGCTATCGGGGTCAAGAATGGTGGCCTCCCCCAGGGGCTTCGTGGCCTTCTCGGCATTACCGAGTTCGGTGTACGCTTCGGCGAGTGCACAAAGCCTCTCGATGTTGAGGGGGGAAATCGCCTGTGCTTTCTCGAAAAACTTCACCGCGGCTCCAAAATCGCGCAACCGCATCAGGCACTTCGCTAGCAGATTGAGGTTGAGAATCGAATTGCCGAGTTGCTTCAGCGCCTCGACGGCCTGATCGCGCGCCACGATAAAGTCGCCATCGCAATAGGCGAACTCCGCTTCGATCTGGCATTTGCGTCCAGCCGTAATCTTCGGATCGCCGACATACGTGGCTCGCAGCCCTTCCGCTTCGGTGCGCTTTCCAGCTGCCAGAAGCGCCCGCATCTTCCGCTCAAGCGTCGCCTGCTCCGTTGGCATACGGTCTTGCTGGATTGTCCACACAATGGCCTTGAGAAACTGCGCCTTATCAAAAGGCTTGGTGATGACGTCGGCGACGCCCATTTCTCGGACCAAAGGGGTATCTTCCTGCTTGATGAGCGAGCTCAAGATCACGACAGGCACGCTGACGTGCCCCTGCTGCCGGATGCGCTGGAGGAGCAGTGGCCCGGGGATTTTCGGTATGCGCCATTCTTGGATGATAAGGCTAGGCTCGGGGTTGGCTATGAACCAGCCCCAAGCAGC
>JAYVWD010000027.1:0-3469 GCA_043786345.1 Pseudomonadota bacterium | reverse complement strand
GATCCCGTTCGACGCGGACGCGCTCAACAACTACGACACGCTCGCGGACCTGCTCCTGCTCGAGATCACGCGGAAACTCGCCGACAAGAAGGGCAAGCTGTCGCTGCGCGGGCTCGCGCAGCAGATCAGCATGTCGCGCAGCACCCTGTCCGGCCGCCTCAAGGCGATCGTCCACAAAAACCTGGCCACGATCAACGAGCTGTCGAAGATCGTCGGCGTGAGCGAGAAATGAACGGCCCCGCGCCGCGCGACGAGATCCGCGTCGACCTTGACGGCGTCCTATGCCTGATCGGCATCTTCCCCGAGGAGCGCCTGCGCACCCAGCCGGTCACGGCCTCGGTGACGCTCTGGCTCGACCTCGAGCGGAGCGCGCGCACCGGCGCGATCGGCGCCACGATCAACTACGCCGACGTCGCCGCGAGCATCGAAAAGATCTTGAAGGACGGGAAGTTCCGCCTGCTGGAGACGGCCGGCCTGGGCGTCCTCGCGTACCTGCTGGCGCCGGTCGAGGGGGCGGCGCGGCCCGCCAAGGGGCGCATCACGCTGACGAAGCCGCGCGCGCTCGGGGGGGCGGCGCGGGCTTCGGTGACGCTGGAGCGGGCGGCGGCGGAGCTCGTGTACGTAAATGAAATATTGTTTACGAGCCCGGACGCGACGATCGAGCGGCGGGACGGGGTGTTGGTGGTGTCGGCGAGCGGCGGGTGATCAGTCTTGCCAGATGGCGCCGCGGGGCGTCGCGATGCCGCGCCCGTCGAGCACCACGCCGGGCGCCCGGCCGCGGTGGTCGAGCGCCATCAGCGGGAGGGCGGGCAGCGGCGCCGTGCCGGAGTGCACGCCGCGTACCCACGCGTCCATCAGGTCGGCGTCGTAGAAGTGGATGAAGAACCCGGGCTCGCCGGCCCCGGCCCAGCGACTCGGCCACAGCGGGTTGAAGAAGCGGCGCAGCGGGATGAAGCCGCCGGTGAGCGGGCCGCCCACCCAATTCGGCGGCACGGTGAAATTGCGCGCGAACGCCGCCTCCAGCGCCGGGTCGAGGAGCCCGGCGACCTCGAGGAAGCTCACGCCGAACGCGGTGCATCCGGCGCCTTCGCGGTGGAGCGGGCGGTTGGCGAGCCCGTAGTGGTGGTCGTAGCCGCCCGCGACGTATTCGTGGTGGTACTGCACGAGGCGGGCGCAGGTTTCCGGCGAGATCCGGAGGGTCACGAACGACAGGGCGCCGTTCGCGTACCGGCCCGGAAGCCCGGCGGCGATCTCGGCGCGCGAATAGAGCCGGCCGTCCGGGAAGTCGTGGAAGAGCAGCCCGAGGCCGTAGCCCTCCCTGAGCACGAGCTCCCGCGTCGCGTCGGCCTCGGCCCCGGTCGCGCCGGCCATCAGGCCGGTCCCATCGGCGCAGGAGACCTCGACGTCCACGTGCCCGATCGCATGGTCCTTGCCCGACAGGGTGTTGGCGATCGCCGCGTGGCCGAGCGTCCGGGGTGACGACCAGTCGAGCCCCGGCGACGGGTAGAAGTAGAGCGTGAGCTCGTCCGCCCGGGCGGCGCCGGCGCCAAACAGGGCCAAAAGGGCGCAGAACAAGGCCAAAGACCAGGGAAACCGCAGGGGCTGCGGAAGAGGGCGGCGTACGCGCATGGCTATGTCTCCTTGAAAAGTCTAAGGAGCTTTTACCGCGCGCCTTGGTTATTGTAAAACGCCTTTGGGGCGTTTACGGGAGCCTGATTTTGCGCACGGTCGAGACACTGCCGGCCTACCTCCGCAAGTACTGCGTCGAGCAGCCGGCCGATAAGTACACGAGCCGCGACCAAGCGGCCTGGCGCTATATCATGCGCCAGTCGCGCGCCTACTTCAAAGACCACGCCGTCCCGATCTACCTCGAGGGCCTCAGGAAGACCGGCATCACGCTGAGCCGCATCCCGATGATCCACGAGATGGACACGAGGCTCCGCGAGCTCGGCTGGGGCGCGGTGCCGGTGTGCGGGTTCATCCCGCCGGCGGCGTTCCTCGACTTCCAGGCGCGCCGGATCCTGCCGATCGCCTACGACATGCGCTCGCCCGATCACATCGCCTACACCCCGGCGCCCGACATCGTGCACGAGGCGGCAGGCCACGCGCCGATCATCGCGGACCAGCGCTACGCGGATTATCTGACAATGTACGCCGGCATGGCGCAAAAGGCGATTTTCTCGCACGAAGACGTGGAACTGTACGAGGCGATCCGGACGCTCTCCGACGTGAAGGAGAACCCGGATAGCACGCCGGAGCGGATCGCGGCGGCCGAGCGCGCGCTCGAGCGCGCGAGTGCTTGCATCACCTTCGTGTCGGAGGCCGCCCAGGTCGCCCGCATGAACTGGTGGACCGTCGAATACGGCCTGCTCGGGTCGCTCAAAGCTCCGAAGATCTACGGCGCCGGGCTCCTCTCGTCGGTCGGCGAAAGCCAGAACTGCCTCTCCGAGAAGGTCCGGAAAATCCGGCTGACCGTCGACTGCGTGAACACTTCGTACGACATCACCGAGCCGCAGCCGCAGCTCTTCGTCGGCGACGACATCCAGCACCTGTGCGACGTCCTGCATGAATTCGAAAAAACACTGTCGTTTCACCGCGGTGGCGCCTACGGGATCGAGCAGGCGCTCAAGGGGCGCACGGTCACGACGGCGCTGCTCGATTCGGGGCTCAGCGTCAGCGGCAAACTCGTGGCCGCGGAAGGGATGGATTTCCTGCGCTACGAAGGGCCGGTGCAGCTCGCCGCCGACGGCGTCGAGCTGCCGGGCCAGGGTACCGCGCAGCACCCCCAAGGGTTTTCCTCGCCGCTCGGGCGGTTCATGGGGCTCGCCAAGGACCCGGCTTTCGCTTCCGACGACGACCTGAAAGGCTTGGGGCTCATAGCGGGGCGCCGCGCTCTGCTCCGCTTCGAGAACGGCTTCCGCGTCGAGGGCGAGCTCGTCGCCGCGACCCGGCAAAACGCCAAGCTCTTGATCCTCCGATGGCGCGATTGCACGGTGACGCGCGCCGACGAGCGCTACTACGAGCCGGCCTGGGGCGACTTCGACATGGCCGTCGGGACGCAGGTCGTGTCCGTGTGCGGCGGGCCCGCCGACCGCGAGCGCTACGGCCTCCACGACGCCGGCAACGCCACGACGACGCCCGGGCGCCAATCGCCGTTCACGCCGGCGGAGCGGGCCGCGTTCTCGCTCTATGCCGAGGCCCGAGCCCTGCGCGAGACCCCCCGCGCCGAGGCCTTGGCGGCGCTCGCCGCCGAGGCGGAGCGCGAGTTTCCCCTTGAATGGCTCCTCCGCCTCGAGACGATCGAACTTCTGCCGCCGTCGCCGCAGCGCGACGCGGCCGCCGCCCGGCTCGAGGCCGACGGCAAGCGCACCGGCGCCGACATCCAATGGCTGATCCGCCAGGGCCTGAGCCTGGCGGCCGTGGCCGACTGAAAACCGACGAAGGAAGGTCATGGACCGACAGATCAGCG